>NZ_JASHIT010000016.1:0-104872 GCF_030733595.1 Halomonas sp. MMSF_3323
GGGGCGCCCAAACGGCGCCCCCACGATCCGATAGTGCTTTGCCTTAGCGCTCGCGCAGTACCTTGAGCATACGCTTGAGCGGCTCGGCGGCGCCCCACAAGAGCTGGTCACCGACGCTGAAGGCGCTGAGGTACTCACCACCCATGTTCAGCTTGCGCAGACGACCCACCGGGATGCTCAGGGTGCCGGTGGCGGCAGTCGGCGTCAGCCCATCGATGGTGGCGTCCTTGTCATTGGGGATGACCTTGACCCACTCGTTGTGGCTGGCGATACGCTCTTCGATCTCGTCGAGCGGCACATCCTGCTTGAGCTTGATGGTGAACGCCTGACTGTGAGAGCGCATGGCGCCGATACGCACGCACAGACCGTCGATGGGGACCGGGCTGTCCTGGCGACCGAGAATCTTGTTGGTCTCGACGTAGCCCTTCCATTCCTCGCGGCTCTGACCGTTATCCAGCTTGGAATCGATCCATGGCAGCAGGCTGCCGGCGAGCGGCGCACCGAAGTTGTCGGTGGGGATGGCGCCAGTACGCATCGCCTCGGTGACCTTGCGGTCGATGTCGAGGATGGCGCTGGCCGGATCCTTGAGCTCGCTTGCCACGCTGTCACGCAGGCCGCCCATCTGGTTGAGCAGCTCGCGCATGTGCTTGGCGCCGGAGCCGGATGCGGCCTGATACGTCATGGAGGTCATCCACTCGATCATGTCCGCCTCGAACAACCCGCCGAGGCCCATCAGCATCAGGCTGACGGTGCAGTTGCCGCCGACGAAGGTGCGCGCACCGGCGTCGAGCTGGGCGTCGATCACCTTGCGGTTGACCGGGTCGAGCACGATGGTGGCGTCATCGCTCATGCGCAGGGTGCTGGCAGCGTCGATCCAGTAGCCCTTCCAGCCGGCACCGCGCAGGTCTTCATAGACCTTCTTGGTGTAGTCGCCGCCCTGGCAGGTGATGATCACGTCCAGCGCCGTGAGCGCCTCGATGTCGAAGGCGTCCTTCAGCGGAGGCACGTCCACACCCACGTCGGGGCCGGCCTGACCGACCTGGGAGGTGGTGAAGAAGACCGGCTCGATGCCGTTGAAATCTCCATCTTCCACCATCCGCTGCATGAGCACGGAACCCACCATGCCACGCCAACCGACGAAACCGACTTTCAACATGTGAAGTCCTCCAGAAATCGAGTGAGGCAATCATTATACAGAAACCGGCAGCACCTTTCAGATGCCACCGGCACAGTCAGGATGGGCGACGCCCGATTGCCGGGCGCCAGCACCACTAACAAAGGCGTTAAAGCGCCGCCAGCACCGCATCCCCCATCTCACTGGTGGACACCTGGCGGGTGCCCGGATAGGCGATGTCGGCGGTGCGCAGGCCCTGATCCAGCACCTTGCCCACCGCAGCCTCGATGCGCTCGGCCATGGCAGGCTCGTTGAGCGAATAGCGCAGCATCATCGCCACCGAGAGGATGGTGGCCAGCGGATTGGCGACACCCTGGCCAGCGATATCCGGGGCGCTGCCGTGGCAAGGCTCGTACATGCCCTGGCCGCTTTCGTTGAGCGAGGCCGACGGCAGCATACCGATGGAGCCAGTCAACATGGCGGCGGCGTCGGACAGGATGTCGCCGAACATGTTGCCGGTCACCACCACGTCGAACTGCTTGGGCGCGCGCACCAGCTGCATGGCGGCGTTGTCCACGTACATGTGCGACAGTTCCACGTCCGGGTACTCGGCGGACAGCCGCTCCATCACCTCGCGCCACAGGATGGTGACCTCCAGCACGTTGGCCTTGTCGACGCTGCAAAGCTTCTTGTCACGCTTGCGCGCCATCTCGAAGGCCACCCGGCCGATGCGCTCGATCTCGCTCTCGCTGTAGACGTAGGTGTTGAAGCCGACGCGCTCACCGTCACGCTCCTCGACGCCGCGCGGCTGGCCGAAGTAGATACCCCCGGTCAGCTCGCGCACGATCATGATATCGAGCCCGGACACCACCTCGGGCTTGAGGGTCGAGGCCTCGGCCAGCTGCGGATAGAGGATGGCCGGGCGCAGGTTGCCGAACAGCCCCAGCTCCTTGCGCAGCCCCAGAAGCCCCTTCTCCGGTCGCTTGGAAAGGTCCTCGATGGTGTCCCACTGGGGGCCGCCTACGGCCCCCAGCAGGATGGCGTCCGCCGCACGCGCCTTGGCCAGGGTCTCCTCGGGCAAGGGCACGCCGTGGACGTCATAGGCGCCGCCGCCTACCAGCGCTTCCTCCACGTCCACGTCGAGCCCCTTGGCCTTGAGCGCCTCGAGCACGCGGCTGGCCTGGGCGGTGATCTCGGGGCCGATGCCGTCACCGGGAAGGACAAGAATCTTGCGGGTCATGAGCTGGGGTTCCTGAAAGCTGGCAGAAAGATGAAGATCGAGAGAATCGTAAGCCCCGCCATCGGGCGGGGCCAGCTGTCGATGAGAGACAGGTCTACGCCTTGGCCGGCTCGCGGAACAGCCAAGGGCGAGCGGTGCGATGACGCGCCTCGAAATCGGCGATGGCGGCCTCGTCCTTGAGGGTGATGCCGATATCGTCGAGGCCTTCGAGCAGGCAGTGCTTGCGGAAGGCGTCCACCTCGAACTCGAGGATCTCTCCGCCAGGGGTCACCACACGCTGGTGCTCGAGGTCGATATCGAGACGGTAGCCCTCGTTGGCCTCGACCTCGGCGAACAGCCGGTCGACCTGCTCTTCGGGGAGAGTAATCAGCAGGATGCCGTTCTTGAAGGCGTTGTTGTAGAAGATATCGGCGAAACTCGGCGCGATGACCGCGCGGAAGCCAAAGTCCTCCAGCGCCCAGGGCGCGTGCTCACGGGAACTGCCGCAGCCGAAGTTGCGCCGTGCCAGCAGCACCTGGGCACCCTGATAACGCGGCAGATTGAGTACGAAATCCGGGTTCAACGGGCGCTGGCTGACGTCCTGACCGGGCTGGCCTTCGTCGAGGTAGCGCAGTTCATCGAACAGGTTGACGCCGAAGCCGGTACGCTTGATCGACTTCAGAAACTGCTTGGGAATGATCAGGTCGGTGTCGACGTTGGCCCGATCCATCGGCGCGACCAGACCCTCAAGGCGTTCGAACTTTTGCATGGCTCAGGCCTCCTGGCGAGCGGTGGTGGAATCAAACTGGCGCACATCGACGAAGTGGCCGGCGATGGCGGCAGCGGCGGCCATGGCAGGGCTGACCAGGTGGGTGCGACCACCGTAACCCTGACGCCCCTCGAAGTTGCGGTTGGAGGTGGAGGCGCAGTGCTCGCCGGCACCGAGCTTGTCGGCGTTCATCGCCAGACACATGGAGCAGCCGGGCTCACGCCACTCGAAGCCGGCCTCGATGAACACCTTGTGGAGCCCTTCCTCCTCGGCCTGACGCTTCACCAGACCGGAGCCCGGGACGACCATCGCCAGCTGGATGCTGTCGGCGACCTTGCGACCACGGGCCACCTTGGCCGCCTCACGCAGATCTTCGATGCGTGAGTTGGTGCAGGACCCGATGAACACCTTGTCGAGGCGGATATCGGTGATCTTCTGGCGCGGTGACAGCCCCATGTACTCAAGCGCCCGGGTGATGCCGGTGCGCGCGGTGTCGTCATCGGCCTCGGCGGGATCCGGGACCTCACCGCTGACACCGGTGACCATCTCGGGGCTGGTGCCCCAGCTGACCTGAGGCTCGATGGACGCAGCGTCCAGCGTCACCACCTTGTCGAACACGGCGTCGGCATCGGAGACCAGCTCGCGCCAGTCGGCCACGGCGGCGTCCCACTGCTCGCCGCTGGGAGCAAAGGGGCGCTCGGCCAGATACTCGATGGTGGTGTCGTCCACCGCGATCAGGCCGACCCGGGCTCCGGCCTCGATGGCCATGTTGCACACTGTCATGCGACCTTCCATCGACAGGCTCTCGATGGCGCTGCCGGCAAACTCGATGGCGTAGCCGGTGCCACCGGCGGTACCGATCTCGCCGATGATCGCCAATACAACGTCCTTGGCGGTGACGCCCTCGCCCAGCTCGCCTTCGACGCGAACCTGCATGTTCTTCATCTTCTGCGCCAGCAGACACTGAGTAGCCAGCACGTGCTCGACCTCGGAGGTGCCGATGCCATGGGCCAAGGCGGCAAAGGCGCCGTGGGTAGCGGTATGGGAGTCGCCACACACCACGGTCATGCCCGGCAGCGTCGCACCCTGCTCGGGGCCGACCACGTGGACGATGCCCTGGCGCGGGTCATTGATGCGAAACTCCTCGATGCCGAAGGCCTCGCAGTTGTCATCAAGCGTCTGCACCTGGATCAGTGATACCGGATCCTTGATCCCGCTGTTGCCCTCGGAACGCTCCTTCACGGTGGTCGGCACGTTGTGGTCCGGGGTCGCCAGGTTGGCGTCCAGCCGCCACGGCTTGCGCCCGGCCAGACGCAGACCTTCAAAGGCCTGGGGCGAGGTCACCTCGTGCAGCAGTTGACGATCGATATAGATCAGCGCGGTGCCATCGTCGCGCTCCTTGACCAGGTGCTGCCGCCACAACTTGTCGTAGAGTGTCTGGCCTGCCATGCGGTGTCTCCTCCGGGGGCTTGGCTCCAGGCGCCACGCTGGCGGTGGGCCTGTCGGTCGTTCTGAAGCCGCCCCTCTCGATTGATCGAAAACGGTCGTTTGCCGGTCCCGCGGGCCTTGCCCGGGGATGGGATAGGTCGAGTGTCGCGCCACTCGCCAATAAAATCAATTCATGTTATTTATTCAAACGATTCCCAAGTGGAATACATCATTACCCGGCAAATCGTCGCCACTTTCCCTCGTCATCCGCCCCGGGAGCACTGCCATGGATACCCAGAGCCTGCAGGCCTTTCTCGCCGTGGCCGACAGCGGCAGCTTCTCCCGCGCGGCGGAGCAGCTGCACCTCACCCAGCCGGCCGTCAGCAAGCGTATCGCCAGCCTGGAGGCACTGACGCGCGCCCGACTGTTCGACCGTATCGGCCGCCGCGTCAGTCTGACCGAAGCCGGGCGGCTGCTGCTGCCGCGGGCACGCCAGATTCTGGTCATGGTCGACGACAGCCGCCGGGCCCTGAGCAACCTGAGCGACGAGGTCAGCGGCGAATTGACCCTGGCCACCAGCCATCATATCGGCCTGCACCGGCTGCCGCCGGTGCTGGGCAGCTACGTCAAGCGCTACCCGGAGGTGCGCCTCGACCTGCGCTTTCTCGACTCCGAGCAGGCCTACCAGGGCGTGCTGGACGGCGATATCGAGGTGGCCCTGGTGACCCTGTCGGCCCACCCCGACCCTCAGCTTCGCGCCACCAGAGTGTGGGTCGACGACATGACCTTCGTTGCCGCCCCGGAGCATCCGCTCGCGCGGGAGAGCCGCGTAACCCTGGCGACCCTGTGCGAGCATGACGCCCTGTTGCCGGGCCCACTGACCTTCACCCGCCAGCTGATCCTCGAGCGCCTGGCCAGGCACGGTCTGACGCCGCGGGTGGGACAGTCGACCAACTATCTGGAAACCCTCAAGATGATGGCCACGGCCGGGCTTGGCTGGAGTCTGTTGCCCGACCCCATGGTCGAGCGGGACATCGCCAGCGAAAGACTGGTCCGGCTGGCCCTCGAGGAGCCTGCGATACAGCGCCCGCTCGGCTACCTGGTGCACCGCGACCGCACCCTGTCCAACGCCGCCCGCTCGCTGCTCGAATGCCTCGACCAGGAAGCCGTGGCAGACCCCGCCTCGCCTTGAGCGCACCACCACAGGGACGTCTGAATGACTCGCATGCCTCTCCCTCCACCGCGACACCGCCTGGCCGGCGCACTGACGTTGGCGGGCCTGCTGACGCAGATCGCGGGCCTGGGCCTCGACGGGCTGCCGAGCTGGAGCGTCAGCCTGCCCTTGTGGGCCGCCAGCCTGCTGATGTGGCCGGACATTCCCCGGCGCAATCAGTGGCAGGCCGGCGTGCTGGCGGTGCTGGGGCTTGCCTTTCTGGCGTTGGCGGTGGTGGGCTTCGACGCCACCCCCGACATCACCACCTTGCTCGATGGAAACGCCTTCGTGGTGGCCATGCTGGTAGGGGTGAGCTTTATCGCCTTGATCGGGCGCCCCTCGGAGGGGCCACCGAACAGCGAACCGGTGACCGGGCGCCGAGGTCTGGCCGGGACCTGGCTGGGGGTGCAGCTGCTCGGGGCCATCCTCAACCTGTCCGCGGTCTTCATGGTCGGCGATCGCCTGGAGCGCCGCGGTCGTCTGCTCGACGTTCAACTACTGGGGCTCAACCGAGGGCTTTCCAGCGCCGCCATGTGGTCGCCGTTCTTCGCCGCCATGGGCGTGGCGGTCTCCCTGGCTCCATCGCTTGAATACACCACGGTGCTGGCCGCCGGACTGCCGCTGGCCTTTGCCGGCGGCCTCTACAGCGTGTTCGAACTGTCACGCCGCTTCGACGTCAGCGAGGTCCCTGGCTTTTCACTGTCCCCCCGCAGTCTGCTGATGCCGGCCAGCGTGGCCGGACTGGTGATGGTGTTTCACTACGTCATCACACCGTCTCTGACCATCGTCAGCATCATCACCTTCCTGATGCCGACACTGGCGCTGGCCGCCAACCTGGCCAGGGGCGCTGCAGCGACCCGAGAACGCCTGGTACGTCACCTTCACTACCGACTGCCGGGCATGCGCGGCGAAATCACCCTGTTTCTGTGTGCGGGACTTCTGACCAAGGGACTCTCGATCCTGGTCGCCGCCGCCACCAACGGTGACTGGACGCTGTTTGCCGACTTTGGTGTGGGGCCCGCCATGCTGAGTTATGTGGCCATCGTTGCCAGCGCCATTGCCGGGTTGCACCCGATCATCGGCATCTCGGTGCTGGCCTCGATGCTGGATCTGGATGGCCCCCACCAGACCCTGTTCGGTTTCGTCGCCCTGGCGTCCTGGGGCGTGGGCACCGCCGTCGGCCCGCTGTCGGGCATCAACCTGTCACTGCAGGGGCGCTACGGGATCAGTGGCTATCGCATGATGAAGCACAATCTACACTACGCTCTGGTCATGTCGGCGCTGGTGCTGGTGGCGATCGCCTGCCTGGCCCAGGCCGTCTCGGCCTGAGCCGCACGCCAGACGATTGCCACCTGATATTGCGCCGACGGCGCGGTCGGCGGACGTCAGCCGACACGTCCAAAGTAGCGATGGCCGCATTGATGGCAGGGCTCGATGCGCTTGACCCCGTGCAATTCGACCACGGCGTCGCAGTGCACGCAGGACATGCGTCCCGGCGCCGCCAGTTCGCCGGCGGTGTAGTCGGCACGGGAGGCCTCAAGGTCGTCCTCGAGCTGCTCGCGCTCGATCACGCTGCGATCGGCGATCGACAAGAGCGAATCGACCACCTTGCGCGACAGGATGGTCAGGTCGATGCCGAGCCAGCTGGCCACGCCCTCGCCGCCGGCAGCCAGGTAGCGGCGCATGTCCTTGAGATCACGCTCGACCCAGGCCCTCAGCAGCGCCAGTTCGTCCTTGGTGTACTCCTCGAGCTCCGCCTCGAACTCCACGGCGTCGTCGAGATCCTTCTGCAGATTGTCCCAGGTGAGGTCCTCGGCCCCTTCCTTGAGCCGGGCCAGTACCCGCTCATAGCCGTCGCGCAGACGATGTTCGCCGGACGAAGAATGTTGATCACTCATGACGGTGTCCTCCTTGATGCAGACAAGGACCGCTCGGGGTAACCCGAACGGAACACTGGCGGCCCACCATAGCCGGACCCCGGGCTGCTGGGGTATCCTTGCGGGCATCATTGCCGCGCCGGTGACAGGGCCGCATCAACCTTGATTCTGCACAACCCTGCCGCCGGACGATACCCATACCCTGCGCGCCGCCTTGGGCGCGCCTTGATTGCAAGGTACTCGAAGACCGCGATGGACGCCCAGTACAAGCCCCACGAAATCGAACACGACGCCCAGCAGTTCTGGAATGAAAACCAGTGTTTCAAGGCGATCGAGGATCAGGATCGCGAGAAATTCTACTGCCTGTCGATGTTCCCCTACCCCAGCGGCAAGCTGCACATGGGGCATGTACGCAACTACACCATCGGCGACGTGGTCAGCCGCTTCCAGCGCATGCAGGGCAAGAACGTGATGCAGCCGATGGGCTGGGACGCCTTCGGCATGCCGGCCGAGAACGCCGCGATCAAGAACCAGGTACCGCCGGCCAAGTGGACCTACGAGAACATCGACTACATGCGTGCCCAGCTCAAGGCGCTGGGCTTCGCCTATGACTGGGATCGTGAGTTCGCCACCTGCGACAGCGACTATTACCGCTGGGAACAGTGGTTCTTCACCAAGCTGGTGGAAAAAGGCCTGGTCTACAAGAAGATGTCCACCGTCAACTGGGACCCGGTGGATCAGACCGTGCTGGCCAACGAGCAGGTCATCGACGGCTGTGGCTGGCGCTCCGGTGCGCCGGTGGAGCGCAAGGAAATCCCGTTGTGGTTCTTGAAGATCACCGACTACGCCGATGAGCTGCTGGCGGATCTGGACAAGGTCGAGTGGCCCGAGCAGGTCAAGACCATGCAGCGCAACTGGATCGGCAAGTCCAAGGGGGTCGAGCTGGCCTTCGACGTCGATGGCGACGAGCCGCTCAGGGTCTACACCACCCGTCCCGACACCCTGATGGGGGTGACCTACGTGGCGGTGGCCGCCGGCCACCCGCTGGCGATCAAGGCCGCCGAGGACAAGCCCGAACTCGCCGCCTTCCTCGAGGAGTGCTCCCACGGCGGCACCTCGGAAGCCGAGCTTGCGACCATGGAAAAACGCGGCATGGCCACCGGCTTCGAGGCCATCCACCCGCTGACCGGCGACCGTGTGCCGGTATATGTCGCCAACTTCGTGCTGATGGAATACGGCACCGGTGCGGTGATGGCGGTGCCCGGCCACGACCAGCGTGACTGGGAGTTCGCCACCAAGTATGACCTTCCGATCCGCGCGGTGATCGCCGACGCCGATGGCCAGGCCCCGGACCTGTCCCAGGGCGCCTGGGTCGAGCACGGCAGCCTGATCAACTCCGGCGAGTTTGACGGCCTCGACTTCCAGGCGGCCTTCGACGCCATCGCCAGCCGCCTCGAGCGCGACGGCCACGGCGAGGTCAAGACCAACTACCGCCTGCGCGACTGGGGCGTGGCCCGCCAGCGCTACTGGGGCGCGCCGATTCCGGTCAAGTACGGCCCCGAGGGCCAGACCGTGCCGCTCACCGACGACGAGCTGCCGGTGGCGCTGCCGCTGGAGGTCACCGTGGACGCTTCCGGCTCGCCGCTCAAGAAGATGCCGGCGTTCAGCGATCTGGGCGATGGCTGGACCCGCGAGACCGACACCTTCGACACCTTCATGGAGTCCTCCTGGTACTACGCGCGCTTCTGCTGCGCCGACAACCCGGAGGCCATGCTGGACGAGCGCGCCAACTACTGGCTGCCGGTGGATCTGTACATCGGTGGCATCGAGCACGCCATCCTCCACCTGCTCTACGCCCGCTTCTTCCACAAGCTGATGCGCGACTTCGGTCTGGTCGACTCCGACGAGCCGTTCCAGCGCCTGCTGACCCAGGGCATGGTGATCGCCGAGACCTTCTACCGCCCCGAGGCCAACGGCGGCAAGGAGTGGTTCAACCCCGCCGACGTCGAGGTCAAGCGTGACGACAAGGGACGCCCGCTCAGCGCCACCCTGATCAGCGATGGCCAGCCGGTGGAGATGGGCGGCATCGAGAAGATGTCGAAGTCCAAGAACAACGGCGTCGACCCCCAGGCCATGATCGATCGCTTCGGTGCCGACACCGTGCGCCTGTTCATGATGTTCGCCGCCCCCCCGGAGCAGTCACTGGAGTGGTCCGACTCCGGCGTCGAGGGCGCCCACCGCTTCCTCAAGCGGCTGTGGCGTCTGGTCGCCGAGCATCTGGAGGCCGGTACGCCGGCAGCGCTGGATGCCGCCGCCATCGCCTCGCTCGACGACGCCCAGCGCGAACTGCGCCGCAAGACCCACGAGACGATCAAGAAGGCCGGCGACGACATCGGCCGCCGCACCACCTTCAATACCGCCATCGCCGCGGTGATGGAGCTGACCAACGCCATCGCCAAGTTCGGCGATACCAGCCCTCAGGGCCTGGCAGTCAGCCGCGAGGCGATCGAGGCCTGCGTGCTGCTGCTGGCACCGATCACGCCCCACGCCTGCCACGCACTGTGGCGCTCACTGGGCCATGACGGCGCGGTCATCGATGCCACCTGGCCGGCGTTCGACGAAAGCGCCCTGGCGCGCGACAGCATCGAGCTGGTGGTGCAGGTCAACGGCAAGCTGCGCGCGCGCCTCGAGGTGCCCGCCGACGCCGACAAGGCCGCCGTCGAAGCGCTGGCATTGGCCAACGACAACGTCCAGCGCCATACCGACGGCAAGACCCTGCGCAAGGTGATCGTTGTGCCGGGCAAGCTGGTCAACATCGTCGCCAACTGACAGCTCGCGGCGGGCGTCTCGCCCGCCGCGTCAGACTGTCGGTGATACCAGGACATGATGCCGAAGGCTGTGCCTTCGGTTTTTCCCTCACGCTGGACAAGGAGTTCCCATGCAGCGTCGTCACTTCCTTGGTCTGACCCTGGCCTCCGGCGCCGCCCTGCTGCTCGCGGGCTGCGGCTTCCACCTGCGCGGCGTCGGCGGCGAGGTGCTGTCCCTGGACAGCCTGGCGCTCGACGGTGCCGACACCCCCTTCGCCGAGCAGTTGACCAAGCGTCTGGAAAGCCTCGGCACCCGCGTCGACGAGACCGCGTCGCTGCGTCTCAACCTGGGTGGCGAAGACGTCAGCATCCGTCAGGTCGGCGTGCTCGACACCGGCTCTCAGGACCAGCAACTGGTGCTGCGGATTCCCTACTCGATCCAGCGCGCAAGCGATGGCGCCTACCTGGCCGATCGCCAGGCGGTGGAGGTGCTCGAAGAGTTCTCGATCACCGACGACAACCTGCTGTCCCAGGATGAGCTACGCGCCGATGCCCTGGAAAACGCCCGCCGCGAGGCCGTACGCCAGATGATCGACCGACTGCGCGCCATCGAGGAAGTCTGATTCACCCATGAAGGTCTTTGCCGACAAGCTGCCGGACGCGCTTTCGAAGTCCGTGCCCCCTGTCATCATCGTCGCCGGTGATGAGCCTCTGCAGCACATGGAGGCCTGCGACCAGGTCCGGGCACGTGCGCGCGAGTCGGGCGTCGAGGAACGTGAGGTGCTCCACGTCGAGGCCAACTTCGCCTGGGGCCGCCTCACCGAGTCCGCGGCGAGCCTGTCGCTGTTCGCCTCGCGCAAGTTGATCGAGCTGCGTCTGGGCAGCGCCAAGCCGGGGCAGGAAGGCGGCAAGGCACTCAAGGAGTACGCCGAACAGGCACAGGGCAGCGACAACATCCTGCTGGTCAGCTGCGCCAAGCTCGACGCCCGCGAGCAGAAGAGCGCCTGGTTCAAGGCGCTCGACAAGCTGGGGCTGTTCGTTCCGGTGTGGCCGGTCGACCCTTCCCGCCTGGGTTTCTGGCTGAGGGACCGCGCCCAGCGCCACGGTCTGTCGATGTCGCTGGACGCCGCCCGGCTGCTGGGTGAACGCACCGAGGGCAACCTTCTGGCCGCCGACCAGGAACTGCAGAAGCTGGCCTTGATGCTTCCTCCCGGCGCTCAGGTATCCCCCCGTGACGTCGCCGGAGGGGTCGAGAACAGTGCCCGCTACGACGTCTTCACTCTGGTCGATGCCTGCCTGAAAGCCGAGCGCGAGCGCGTCCTCCGTATCCTCGCGGGACTGGCCGCCGAGGGTACCGAGCCACCGATCATCCTGTGGGCCCTGACCCGCGAGATTCGCACCCTGCTGTCGCTGCATCAGCACCTGGACCAGGGCCAGAGCTTCGAGCACGCCTGCAAGGCCCAGAAGCCTCCGATCTTCGACCGTCGGCGCCCCGCCTACCAGGAAGCCATCCGTCGCCTGCCACTCAAGCGTCTGCACAAGCTTCTGATGTTCGCCCAACGCCTGGACCTGTCGATCAAGGGCGCAGCGGACCTGCCGCTGGAACAGGGCATTCAGGACCTGGCGCTGACCCTCGCTGGCGGTCGTGGACTGCTGGCAGAAATGGCCTGGTCCTATCGCGTGGCGCCGTAGCCGACGATTCGTCTTCCTTGCTCTCGCATGATGTGGCCTGGCGTCCCCCCTGTGACGCCAGGATGGGATAGGTCAGCCCGGCCAATGGGGGTATGACCCCGCACTGCGGGTACTCTGCGCATAGAATAGGGCAAGCACCTGCATCATTACCCCTTGGGCGCCCAGCGCGTCTGGTCGCCAGCGACCGCGAGTGCCCCCATCATGACCCGTGTCTTCCCGCTGGTTCTGGCCGCCGGCGTCACCTTGCTTTCGACCGCCAGCGCCCTGCTGTTGCTCGGCTACCTGAGCCAGGTGCGCCAGCCCATGGGCGTTGTCCGCGATGCCCTCATCATCGAAACGGCACGGTCTCAGGAAAATGTGGCGAGCATCGCTTCACTCAAGCAGTTTGCCGGCATCGACAACTCGCCCCGGGCTCACGAGCTCACGCAAGTGGCCGATACCCTCCAACACCGTCTGCGGACGCTGGCGGGCACCGCCACGCGACTGCCCACCTCCCAGCGGGACAGCGTGGTCGGCTACCTGCAACGTGCAGAGCACTCGATCGACCTGATCGCTCCTTCGCCTCTCTCTGGCACCACCGCAGACATCACCGACACCTTGCCGGGGCTCGCTTCGACCATCGATGAGCTGGCCATCTATCTGATGGAGACCGAGTCGCACCAGCGAAAGCTCGATCGACGCCTGGCATTGGTGGCCACCGTACTGACGGGACTGGTACTGATGGTCGGCACGGTGCTGTTTGTCGCCCTGCTGCGCCTGGAACGCCACAGCAACGCGCTGCGCTATCTGGCGATGACCGACGACCTCACCCAGCTCTACAATCGTCGCCAGTGGCTCGACCAGGCCCCCCACCTGCTGGCCCTTCGGCGCCCGGCGGATAGTCCAGTGGCGCTGATGCTGCTGGATCTGGACAACTTCAAACGCATCAATGACGGCTACGGCCACCCCACCGGCGACAAGGTATTGAAGTCCTTCGGCGAGATGCTCAAGCGCGTGGCCAGGCGCAGCGATCTGGCGGCGCGTCTGGGGGGCGACGAGTTCGCCCTGCTGATGCCCCAGGCGGACGCCCGCAACGCCGAAACCGTCGGCGAGCGAATTCGCCACGAAACCGAGCACTTCGACCTGACCCAACCGGCGGCCGGCGCCAACCTTACGGTCAGTATCGGCATCGCCGTCTCAAGCCACGCCGATGACGACTTCTCCACCCTGTACCGGCGGGCCGACCAGGCGCTCTACCAGGCCAAGCATCAAGGACGCAATTGCATCCGCCTGGGCTAGAGAAACCAACAACCTGCATGAAATTCCTGTACCACCTTCGTTATACTCCTGTTGTCGCCAACGCATCCGGCGGGCAGGATGCCACTGGATGCATGTCGCCATCACCAAGGATCGAACAATTCCCGACACCATCAACAAGGAAGCCCCCATGACTTCACGACTGCGCCGCTTGCTGTGTACTGTTCTGATGCTGTGCCTGACCCTGGGTGCCGCCAGCGCCGGGGCCGCCACCTCGGTCCCGCTGGCCTCGACCAACGACGTGCTGGCCTCCCAGCAGAGCCAGGACGCCCGAGAACGCATCCATCAGGTACTGGCCCGCGATGACGTACGCCAGCAACTCGAACTCCAGGGCGTCGATCCCGGTGAGGTCGAGGACCGCGTAGCCGCCCTGTCCGACGCCGAAGCTCAGCAGATGGCCGACCAGCTCGACCAGATGCCCGCCGGCGCCAGCGTCATTGGCGTGCTGTTCGCGGTCTTCGTCATCCTGCTGGTCACCGACATCCTGGGTCTGACCGACGTCTACCCGTTCACCCGCTAAGGACATGCGCGTGATGCGCTCATTCGTCTCGAGCGCCCGCCTGGCGGGCGCTCTTTCGTTGGTGATGTGGCTCACGGCCTGTGCCAGCGCCCCCGAACTGGACCACAGCGTCACCGCTACGCTGCCCCAACGCCAGCTCCTCGAAGACGTCCCCTTTCACCCCCAGCGTGACTACCAGTGCGGCCCGGCCACACTGGCCATGGTGCTCAACCATGCAGGGGTCGACGTCGGCGTCGATCAACTGATCCCCGAAATCTACGTGCCCAGTCGCAAGGGCAGCTTCCAGCCCGAGATGCTGGCCGCCAGTCGCCGGCACGGGCGAATCCCGTTCACTCTGGCGCCACGCTTCGCCTCGCTGCTCGAAGAGGTCGATGCCGGCCGCGCGGTGGTGGTACTGCAGAACCTGTCGCTGCCGGCCTTCCCGCTGTGGCACTTCGCAGTGGTCAACGGGTACGATCTCGAGAGCGAAGAGGTATTGCTGCGCACCGGCGTTACCCGTCAGGATGCCACCGATTTCGGGCGTTTCGACGCCACCTGGCAACGTTCCGAGCGCTGGGCCTTCGTGGCACTGACGCCAGGAGAGCTGCCGGTGACGATTGCACCTGAGGCGGCCATCCAGGCCACCTCGGACTTCGAACGGGTCCAGGGACCAGAGCAAAGCCTGCCGGCCTGGCAAGCCCTGGTCGATCGCTTTCCCGAGGAGGCCATGGGGCACTTCGCGCTGGCCAACGCCTACCATGCGGCGGGCCAGCCTGACGCGGCCATCGACGCCTGGCGCAGCGCTGTCGCAAACGATCCGTCGCTGGCGCCGGCCTGGTTGAACCTGGGGCTCACCCTGGCGTCCCAAGGCGATGACGAAGGGGCTCGAGAAGCGCTCAGGCGTGCGGCTTCGCTTGACGGGCCCTGGCAGCAAGGCGCCAGGGAGGCGCTGAACGAACAGCAAGGAGGAGCTCGATGAGCTACGACATCGTGTTCAAGGGCGTCTACCAGGCGCCCGAGCCCGACGACGGCGCCCGAGTACTGGTCGACCGCCTGTGGCCCAGGGGACGCAGCCGCGAGTCCCTGGCGCTTACCGAGTGGTACCGGGAGGCCTCACCCAGCAATGCCCTGCGACGCCAGTATCAGCTCGAGGAGATCAGTTCCAGGGTCTTCGAGATTCGCTATCGCGGCGAGCTACGCGACCACCCCGACCGGCTGTATCCGCTGATGCGCCTGGCCCGGCGTGGCCGCTTGACGCTGGTGACCGCGGCGCGCGATGTCGACAGCACCCATCTGCCCGAGCTGCGCCAGCGCCTGCTCGAGGCACTGTACCAGGAAGATCAGGAAGACGCCCTGCCATCCTCGCCGCCTTGCTTTGCCCACGAGAGCGGCCACTAGAGCTCAGGCACCGGATCCAGCAGGCGCCAATAGTCCGACCCCAGACAAGAAAGGTGCCCAAGGGCACCTTTCTTGTCGGTCGTGCTGGCCGGCTCAGAACACCCGGTTGAGACCATTCTGGGCGGCCACCCGGTAGGCCTCGGCCATGGTCGGATAGTTGAAGGTGGTGTTGACGAAGTACTTCAGCGTATTCGCCTCCCCTTCCTGCTGCATGATCGCCTGGCCGATATGGACGATCTCCGAGGCCTGGTCGCCGAAGCAGTGGATGCCGTAGATCTCCAGGGTATCCTGATCGAACAGGATCTTGAGCATACCGACGGTATCGCCGGTGATCTGGGCGCGGGCGGTGTCCTTGAAGAAGGCATGGCCGACCTCGTAAGGCACCTTGGCCTCGGTCAACTCGCGCTCGGTGCGACCGAAGGAGCTGATCTCGGGAATGGTGTAGATCCCGGTGGGCACCTCGGTGACGTAGCGGAACTCCCGGTCCAGCAGCTCGTCGCAGGCGTTCAGCCCCTGATCGTAGGCGGCGCTGGCGAGACTCGGCCAGCCGACCACGTCTCCGGCGGCGTAAATGTGGGGCAGCGCCGTACGATAGTGCTCGTCGACCTGCAGCTGACCGCGGCCGTTGGCGGTGAGACCGATATTCTCGAGGCCCAGCTGGTCGGTATTGCCGGTGCGGCCGTTGGCCCACAGGAAGGCGTCGGCGCGCAGCCGCTTGCCCGACTTCAGATGCACCGTGACGCCGTTTTCGTCACCCTCGACGCGCTCGTACTCCTCGTTGTGGCGGATCAATACACCATGCTTGCGCAGATGGTAGGACAGCGCATCGCTGATCTCGTCATCGAGGAAGGACAAGAGGCTGCCGCGGTTGTTGATCAGATCCACCTTGAGTCCGAGCCCGGAGAAGATCGAGGCGTACTCACAGCCGATGACGCCGGCGCCGAAGATGATCAGGGTACGCGGGGTGTGCTGCAGACCAAGAATGGTATCGGAGCAGTAGATACGAGGGTGGCGAAAATCGATGTCCGCCGGACGATAGGGCCGTGACCCGGTGGCGATGATCACCTTGTCCGCTACCAGCTCTTCCTGGTTTTCACCACTGCCCCTTACCATCAGGGTGTGTTCGTCCTTGAAGCGTGCGATCCCGTGATACAGGTCGATGCGATTGCGCGCGTAGAAGTTGGTGCGCATGGACACCTGCTGATCGATGGTCACCCGGGAGCGTTCACGCACCTTGGGGAACGAGAACCAGCGCGGCTCGCCGATATCCCGGAACATGCTGTTGGTGTTGAACGACATGATCTGGCGGACCTGATGACGCAGCGCCTTGGAAGGGATGGTGCCCCAGTGGGTGCAATTGCCGCCGACCCGCGCCTGCTTTTCGACCACCGCGACCCGCTTGCCATGCTTGGCCGCATTGATCGCTGCGCTCTCGCCGGCGGGCCCGGTGCCGATCACCACCACGTCATAGTTGTGGACTGCCATCGTGTCTTCCTTCTCCTGGAAACCGACCCGGATGTGAGATGCCGGGCACTGCTTATCATGAGGACGGCGCCTCGAGAGGCGCCGTCATGGTCAGGGGGCGTCGATGCTGCCGCTCAGCGACGAGTCGCGTCGTAGCCCAGGTCCAGTCCGCGATTCTCGTCGGATTGGCGACGCTGACTGGTGGCGCGCTTCTTCGATTCTTCCTCGCACACCTCATCCTTGCCGCCGCAGATCTCGCAGCCGTCCTTCAGGCCAAGCTGGTTGAGCCCGCCGCAGGAGCCGGCGATGGGCTTGCGGCCAAGAATGACACCGATCGCCATGGCGCCGATGATCAGCAGCATGGCACCGAAAACGATAAGGTAGATGGTCATGATGGACTCCTCGCTGGATGGGGCAGGATAGCTCTGGTCACTTTCTCGCGAACACTTTGTCGCGAACACCATCGCCTGCCTTTCTCCCATTGGACAGCGGTTGGACAAGAGATATCCCTGGGCGGAACAACGAATGGCCGTCGCCATACGCCCGAGGCGTTGAAGGTACCGACTCGACAAGGTCCCGTGTCCTCCCAGGAGAGTCCGCGGGGCATTCTCGAGTCGGCGCGACAATTATGCCAGAACTCCTCTCGCGGCAAAATCACAAGGCGCACAAACCAACGAGCCCCGCACGGGGCGGGGCTCGCAAGGTGCCCTTGGGCACACGGACAGGCGCGTGATCAGCCGCCGAAGTCATCCAGCATGATGTTCTCGGGCTCGACGCCGAGATCCAGCAGCATCTTGATGACGGAGGCGTTCATCATGGGCGGCCCGCACATGTAGTACTCGCAGTCCTCGGGAGCCGGATGGTCTTTGAGGTACATGTCGTAGAGCACGTTGTGGATGAACCCGGTCGGCCCTTCCCAGTTGTCTTCCGGCTGGGGGTCGGACAGTGCCAGGTGCCAGTCGAAGTTCTCATGCTCTTCGGCCAGCTTGTCGTACTCTTCGTTGTAGAAGGTCTCGCGCCAGGAGCGTGCGCCGTACCAGAAGGTCATCTTGCGCTCGCTGTTCAGACGCTTCAGCTGGTCGAAGATGTGGCTGCGCATCGGCGCCATGCCGGCACCACCACCGATGAAGACCATCTCGGCGTCGGTGTCCTTGGCGAAGAACTCACCGAAGGGCCCCATCACCGTGACCTTGTCACCCGGCTTCAGGCTGAAGACGTAGGTGGACATCAGGCCAGGCGGGTGGCTGGAGTTGGGCGGAGGCGTCGCGATCCGGATGTTGAACTTGAGAATACCCTTCTCTTCCGGATAGTTGGCCATGGAGTAGGCACGAATGACCTCTTCGGTGTTCTTGTGCGAGACGTCGAACAGACCGAATTTCTCCCAGTCGCCGCGGTACTCTTCCTCGATATCGAAGTCGGAGAACTTGATGTCGTAGGCCGGTGCCACCAGCTGCACATAGCCGCCGGCACGGAAGGCCACTTCCTCGCCTTCCGGCAGCTTCAGGTTCAGCTCCTTGATGAAGGTGGCGACGTTGGGGTTCTCGATGACCTCGCATTCCCACTTCTTGACGCCGAACACTTCCTCGGGGACCTGGATCTTCATGTCCTGCTTGACCGGTACCTGACAGGACAGACGCCAGCCGACCTTCTTCTCGCGCAGGGTGAAGTGGCTTTCCTCGGTGGGCAGGATCGAGCCGCCGCCCTCCTCGACCCGGCACTTGCACTGGGCGCAGGAGCCGCCGCCGCCACAGGCGGAGGACAGGAAGATGCCATTGGCCGCCAGGGTGTTGAGCAGCTTGCCGCCGGCCTGGGTGGTCAGGGTGTTCTCGGGATCGTCATTGATCTCGATGGTCACATCGCCCGAGCTCACGAGCTTGGAGCGGGCCGCCAGGATCACCGCCGTCAGACTGATGACGATGATGGTGAACATGACGACGCCGAGCACGATGACTGTTGTATCAACCATGTCGGTTTCCTATTGCTAGGGTTAGGGCCTGCACCGAGGGCCAGAGCCCCCGGTGCAGGGCACTCAGAGCTGGATGCCGGAGAAGGACATGAAGCCCAGGGACATCAGACCCACGGTGATGAAGGTGATGCCCAGTCCCTGCAGGGAAGCGGGCACATCGCTGTACTTCAGTTTCTCGCGGATACCGGCCAGGGCGGTGATCGCCAGCGCCCAGCCGACACCGGCGCCCAGGCCATAGACCACGGACTCACCGAAGTTGTAGCTGCGCTCGACCATGAACAGGGTGCCACCGAGGATGGCGCAGTTCACGGTGATCAGCGGCAGGAACACGCCGAGGGCGTTGTAGAGCGCCGGCACGAACTTGTCGAGGAACATCTCGAGGATCTGCACCAGTGCGGCGATGACGCCGATGTAGGACAGCAGACCCAGGAACGACAGGTCGATGTTCTCGGCGCCGGCGATGCCGGTCCAGGACAGCGCGCCTTCCGCCAGCAGATACTCGAGGATCAGGTTGTTCACCGGCACGGTGATGGTCAGTACCGCTACCACGGCGATGCCCAGACCGATGGCCGAGGATACCTTCTTGGACACGGCCATGAAGGTACACATGCCCAGGAAGAACGCCAGTGCCATGTTCTCCACGAACACCGAGGCAACGAAAAGGCTCAGATAGTGTTCCATGTTACACGGCCTCCTTCGGCTGGGTGTTTTCCTTCATCACGAACTCGTTGTCCTCGACCTGCTCCGGGTTGAGGCTGCGCAGCACCCAGATGATCAGACCGATGATGAAGAAGGCGGACGGCGGCAGCAGCAGCAGGCCGTTGGGCACGTACCAGCCACCGTTCTGCACGGTTTCCAGGATGGTCACGCCGAACAGGCTGCCGGAGCCGAACAGCTCGCGGAAGAAGCCGACGGTCATCAGGATGAAGCCGTAGCCCAGACCGTTGCCGACACCGTCGAGGAACGACAGCGTCGGGGTGTTGGTCATGGCAAAGCCTTCGGCGCGGCCCATCACGATGCAGTTGGTGATGATCAGACCGACGAATACCGACAGCTGCTTGGACATCTCATAGGCAAAGGCCTTGAGGATCTGGTCCACCACGATCACCAACGAGGCGATGATGGTCATCTGCACGATGATACGGATGGAGGACGGAATGTGATTGCGGATCAGCGAGACGAACATGCTCGAGAACGCCGTCACGAAGATCACGGCCAGACTCATGACCAGCGAGACGCTGAGGCTCGAGGTCACCGCCAGCGCCGAACAGATACCGAGGATCTGCAGGGCGATGGGGTTGTTCTTGAAGATCGGCGTCAGGATGACGCCCTTGGGAGTCGGTGCAGACATCGTCAGGCTCCTTCGCTGTCGTCAGAGGGGCTGGCGTCGGCGCTGGCCTGGCTGTCCACGCCATCGCGGAAGCGCGCCAGGTAGTGACCGAAGCCTTCCTCGCTCAGCCAGAATTGCACCAGCTTGGTCACGCCGCGGCTGGTCAGAGACGCGCCGGACAGGGCGTCGACCTCGGTGGACTCGCTGGCACCACCCTTCACCAGCTGGATGGCCGGCTCCATGGTGTCGCTCGAGGCGTAGATTTCCTTGCCTTCCCACTGCGCCTTCCAGCGCGGGTTGTCGACCTCGCCACCCAGGCCAGGTGTCTCGGCGTGGGAATAGAAGGTGATCCCGCCGATGGTGTTGCCGTCACCCTGTACAGACAGGTAGCCGCGCATCAGGCCCCACAGGCCCTGGCCACGAATCGGCAGCACGATCTGCTCGGGGTTGTTCTCGTCACCGACCAGATAGATGGTGGAGTACTGCTCCTGACGGCCGAGACCGGCGATGTCCTTCTCCCCGGACAGGGTGCGCGACTGGGCCGGATCCTTGGCGGCCTGGAAGCCGTCATAGGTCTCGGGATCGACCTCATCGGTGTACTCCCCGGTGTCGAGATCGACGACCTTGGCGGTCACCGCCTGGGAGAACTCCTTGCCGACGTCCATGCCCGGTTCGTACAGGTCGGCCACGGCCAGGATGTTGGACTTGCGATCCAGCTCCTGGTTGCGCTCCTGGCGCGCCTTGAGTCCCACCGCCGCCGTCGACACGATGATCGAGCAGACGATACACAGGGAGAAGGCGACCGTCAGGATCTTCTTGATGGAGTTGTTACCTTGTGCCATCAGGCGGTCTCCTCGGCCACGACAGCGGTGCGCTTGGCGCGACGCTTGATGTTGGCCTGAACAAAGAAGTGATCGATGAGCGGCGCGAACAGGTTGGCGAACAGGATCGCCAGCATGATGCCCTCGGGGAAGGCCGGGTTGACCACACGGATCAGTACCGTCATCACACCGATCAGGGCGCCGAAGATGAAGCGACCCGGGTTGGTCATGGACGCCGACACGGGATCGGTGGCCATGAACACCATGCCGAAGGCGAAGCCACCCACCACCAGATGCCAGTACCAGGGCATGGCGAACATGGCGTTGGTGTCGGAACCGATCAGGTTGAGAATGGAGCTCATCGCTACCATGCCGAGGAACACGCCGGCAACGATCCGCCACGAGGCGATCTTCATGCCGATCAGCACCACCGCCCCGATCAGGATGGCAAGCGTCGAGGTCTCACCCACGGAGCCGGGAATGAAGCCAAGGAAGGCGTCCCACCAGCTGTACTGGTCCTGCAGTGCGGCCATACCGCTCTGATAGGCGGTAGACAGCGGCGTAGCACCGGTGAAGCCGTCAGCGGCGACCCACACGGCATCACCGGAGATCTGCGCCGGATAGGCGAAGTACAGGAAGGCACGACCGGTCAGCGCCGGGTTGAGGAAGTTCTTGCCGGTACCACCGAAGATTTCCTTGCCGATCACCACACCGAAGGTGATGCCGAGCGCCACCTGCCACAGCGGGATGGTAGCCGGCAGGATCAGGGCGTAGAGCACGGAGGTGACGAAGAAGCCTTCGTTGACCTCGTGGCCGCGCTTGATCGCGAACAGCACTTCCCAGAAGCCACCGATGACGAAGGTCACCAGGTAGATCGGGAGGAAGTAGGTAGCGCCCAGCACGAAGTTGGACCACAGGCTGCCGGCATCGTGGCCACCGGCGAAGGTCAGCAGGATCATCTCGCGCCAGCCGCCCATGGAGTCGTAACCCGCGGCAATGGCCTCGTTGGCCTGCCAGCCAGCGTTCCACATGCCGAAGAACATGGCCGGGAAGGTGCAGAACCACACCGTGATCATCATGCGCTTGAGGTCGATGCCGTCACGCACGTGAGCCGTGGTCTTGGTCACGCTGGGAGGCGCATAGAAGATAGTGTCCACCGCCTCGTACAGCGGATAGAACTTCTCGTACTTGCCACCCTTGTGAAAGTGCGGCTCGAGATTGTCGAGTGTCTGTCGAATACCCATCATCAGGCCTCTTTCTCGATCATGGTGAGGTTGTCACGCAGGATGGGACCGTACTCATACTTGCCCGGGCACACATAGGTGCACAGCGCCAGGTCTTCTTCATCCAGCTCGAGGCAGCCGAGCTCCATCGCCGACTCGATGTCGCCGACGATCAGCGAACGCAAGAGCTGCGTGGGCATGATGTCCAGCGGCATCACCTTTTCATACGCACCCACCGGCACCATGGCGCGCTCGGAGCCATTGGTCGAGGTGGTCGGCGCATAGTTGCGCAGGCCCTTCAGGCTCGACAGGTAGATACCCAGTACCGAGTGACGATTGGCACCCGGCGACAACCAGCCCATGAAGGCACGCTTGTTGCCCTCTTCCAGCAGGGTGATCTGGTTGTGGAAGCGGCCCAGGTAGCGCAGGCTGCCTTCGGCGGTGAAGCCGGAGAACACGCCTCCGCTGATGACGCGGGTGTCATCGGCGGACTTGATCTCGTGATCCAGCAGCTCGTCAGTGCTGGCACCCACACGGGTACGCACCAGACGCGGACGCTCGGCACGCGGGCCGCCTACGGCGACCACTCGGCTCAGATCCAGCTTGCCTTCACTGAACAGCTTGCCGAAGGCGATCACGTCCTGATAGCCGATGTGCCAGACGCGACGCTGCAGCGACACCGGGGAAAGGAAGTGAATGTGGGTACCGACCAGGCCCGCAGGATGGGGACCGGCGAAGCTCTCGTGGTGGACGCCCTTGACCTTGGTGCCCGGAATCTGGGCATCGGTGGCGGTGCACAGGAACACCTTGCCCTCGGTCAGTCGTCCCAGCACCTTGAGGCCGTCCTCGAACGCCTCGGCCTGCTCGTTGATGACCAGCGACGGATCGGCGGCCAGCGGCTGGGTGTCGATGGCGGTGACGAAGATGTCGGTGGGTACGGCGTCGGGCGCCGGGGTACGCGAGAACGGGCGAGTGCGCAGCGCGGTCCACAGACCGGACTCCACCAGTTGGTCGACCACGGTCTGACGCTCGAGGGACTCGAGCGCATCGCGGCCATGGGCCGTGAAGGACTCGGCCTCGGCGCTGTCGTCGACCTCGATCACCACCGACAGAAGCCTGCGCTTTTCCCCGCGATTGATCGCCACTACTTCACCCGAGGCCGGCGAGGTAAAGCGCACGCCCTCGATCTTCTTGTCGGTGAACAGTAATTGGCCCAGCTTGACCTTGTCCCCCTCCTTGACCTCCATGGTCGGCTTCATGCCGATATAGTCGGTCCCCAGGAGCGCCACGTGGCGCACCGGTCGCGCATCCTCGATACGCTGCTCCGGCGCTCCCGTGATGGGGAGATCCAGGCCTTTCTTGACTTCGATCATAGACTCGCCCAGTTGATGGATCGTAGATAATGGACGGAGGTTCGGTGGAAATGAGAGGAATTCTTGTTATAAGCCACGCATCACCAGTCACGCCGAGGCGACATCGAACCACCCCGAAAAATCCCCAGCATTATAAAGACAAGCCAGTGGATTGACCACATGATCGAACGTCGCAGAACTGCGTGATTCTGCAAAACCGCTTCCATCCCAAACAGAAAAACCCCTTGCCAAACAAGGTTGGCAAGGGGTATTCGAGCTACCTCAACGCGAGACTCTCGCCCCGCTCGGCACGGACTAGGCGTGACGCGGCAGCTTACAGAAGGCCACGTTGGAGATCTGCTGCAGGATACGAATCACCTGGCAGCTGTAGCCGAACTCGTTGTCGTACCACACATAGACCACCGCGTGGCGGCCCTGGGCGATGGTCGCCTTGGCGTCGACGATGCCGGCGTGACGGTTGCCGACGAAGTCGGTGGAGACCACCTCCGGCGAGTCGACGAAGTCGATCTGCTTCTGGAAGGCCGAGTCGATGGACATGCGGCGCAGGTAGTCGTTGAGCGACTCGGCGTCGGTCTCGCGCTCGAGCGACAGGTTGAGGATCGCCATCGACACATTGGGCGTGGGCACGCGGATGGCGTTGCCGGTCAGCTTGCCACCCAGCTCCGGCAGTGCCTTGGAAACCGCCTTGGCAGCACCGGTCTCGGTCAGCACCATGTTCAGCGGTGCGCTGCGTCCGCGACGGTCACCCTTGTGGTAGTTGTCGATCAGGTTCTGATCGTTGGTGTAGGAGTGAACGGTCTCGACGTGGCCATGCTCGATGCCGTATTCGTCGTTCATCACCTTCAATACCGGCACGATGGCGTTGGTGGTGCAGGACGCCGCAGAGATGATGCGATCATCCTGGGTGATGTCGCCATGATTGATGCCATAGACGATGTTTTTCAGGTCGCCCTTACCCGGAGCGGTCAGCAGCGCCTTGGACACGCCCTTGCACTCCAGGTGCTGACCGAGGCCAGCCTCGTCGCGCCAGATACCGGTGTTGTCGACCACCACGGCGTTGTTGATGCCGTAGGCGGTGTAGTCCACATCGCTCGGCGAATCGGCGTAGATGACCTGGATCACGTTGCCGTTGGCGGTCAGGGTGCGGGTCTCCGGGCACACGCTGATGGTGCCGTCGAAGGGACCGTGAACGCTGTCACGACGCAGCAGGCTGGCGCGCTTTTCCAGATCCTTGGCGATATCGCCACGACCGCGCACCACGATGGCCTTGAGGCGCAGCAGGTTGCCGCCACCGGCCTTCTCGATCAGCACGCGGGCCAGGATCCGGCCGATCCGGCCGAAGCCGTAGAGCACAACGTCCTTGGGCTCGCCATTGCCGGCGTCAGGATCGTGACAGTCGACGATCTCGGCCAGCTGCTCGCGCATGAACGCCAGCGCATCGCCACCGCCCTGCTTCTTGAATGCCACACCCAGCTTGCCCACATCGACGTGAGCCGGCCCCAGATTCAGCTGGGTCATCGCCTGCACCAGCGGGAAGGTATCCTGCACCGACAACTCGGTACCTTCGATCTTCCTGACGAAACGATGGTCCTTGAGGATGCGGATGACGCTGCGGTTGAACAGCGAACGTCCGAACATGGTGGTGACCACGTTATTGCGACGATACAGGCTGCCGATCAGCGGGATCATCTGCTCGGCCACGGCCTGGTTGTCGTGCCATTGCTGGAAGACGATATCGGGTTGCTGGCTCACGAGAGACCTCTAAGTCTGATGGGGAAACGAGCGTATTATCAGCCCCCCCCTTGAAAGGGGCAATGACTGTATGGTCGCACCTCCTGTAGGCCCGTTACACAAATCGCGGTTTGACTACATGAGCGAGATCGGGCTGGTATGATGCCTGCTCGACCTCTGAACGCCAGCGAAACGACATCCTCTATGCCTACCTTTTCGCCGCTCGATCCGCCGCATCCCCAGGGCGCCCGTGACACCCTGTACCTCACCACGCCCGCCGGCAGCGCCAGCGCCCTGGCGCTTTCGCGCCTGGCTGCCGACGCGCCACTGCTGGTGATTACCCAGGATACCGCCGAGGCACTGAGGCTCGAGAACGAACTGGCCTTCTATGCCGACGTGCCGGTACTGCCCTTCCCCGACTGGGAGACGCTGCCCTACGACAGCTTTTCGCCCCATCAGGACATCGTCTCGTCGCGGCTGCGCACCCTCCGGCATCTGCAGGATGGTGTGCACGGCATCGTGCTGGTACCGATCAATACCCTGATGCAGCGTCTGCCGCCCGTGGACTATATCGCCGGACGGGTGCTGACCCTGGAGGTCGGCGCCACCCTGCAACGGGAGACCTTCCGCGAACAGCTGTCACGGGCGGGCTACCGGGCGGTGGAGACCGTCTTCGAGCCGGGTGAATACGCCCTGCGTGGCGCCCTGATCGATCTCTTTCCCATGGGCAGCGACCATCCGCTGCGCATCGACCTGTTCGACGACGAGATCGACACCCTCAGGAGCTTCGACCCCGACACCCAGCGCAGCCTCGACAAGGTCGAGCGGATCGACCTGCTGCCGGCGCACGAGTATTCGCTGTCACGCTCGGCCATCGCCTGCTTTCGTGAAGGCTTCGAGACCCTGTTCGACGTCGACCCACGCCAGTGCCCGCTTTATGTCGATGCGCTGAAGGGCATCCCCTCACCCGGACTCGAGCAGTATCTGCCGTTGTTCTTCGAGGCCACCGCTTCACTGTTCGACCATCTTCCCGCGGATACCCGCGTCGCCCTGATGTCCGGCTGCCGCGAAGCCGCCGAGCACCACTGGCAGGCGATCACCAGCCGCTACGAAAATCTCGGCGTCGATCCGACCCGCCCCCTGCTGCCGCCCCACCGTGCCTTCATCCCGGAAGCGGAACTGTTCGGGCTGATCAAGACCCACCCCAGGGTCGAGCTGACGGCAGACAGCGAGCATCCCCACGCCCATCCCTCGGATGCCAGCGACGCCCCCCAGGTGGCGATCAATGCCAGGGCAAAGGATCCGCTGGCGGCGCTCAGAGGCTTTCTGAACGAGCACGCAGAGCGCCGGGTGCTGTTCGTGGCCGAGTCCCGTGGGCGTCGGGAAGCGCTGGAGGAGACCCTGGCCCCCGCTACCGGTGCACTGGACGCCGCGGACGGATTTTCCGACTTCCTCGCCGGCAGCTCTCGCCTGGCCATCGCCGAGGGGCAGCTCTCCAGCGGCCTGTCGCTCGGCTCCCCCGCGGTCAGTGTGATCACCGAGACGGAACTGTTCGGCGAGATCGTGCGCCAGACCCGCCGCCAGGCCAAGGCCACCGACGACAACGAACTCGCCGTACGCCATCTTTCCGAACTCAAGGTCGGCGCCCCGGTGGTCCACCAGTCCCATGGCGTCGGCCGCTACCGCGGGCTGGAAACGCTGGAAGCCGGCGGCCAGGCGGCCGAATTCGTCAGCCTCGAGTACGCCGACGGCGCCAAGCTCTACGTGCCGGTGGACAGCCTGCACCTTATTTCCCGCTACGCCGGTGCCGACGATGAACTGGCACCGCTGCATCGACTGGGCTCGGAACAGTGGGAAAAGGCCAAGCGCAAGGCCGCCGAGAAGATCCGCGATACCGCCGCCGAGCTGCTCGACATCTATGCCCGCCGCGAGGCCCGGGAAGGCTTCGCCTGTGCCGCCCCGGATGAAGAGTACGCTCGCTTCGTCGCCAACTTCCCGTTCGAGGAGACGCCGGATCAGCGGGTCACCATCCAGGCGGTGATCCAGGACATGACCGCACCGCGCCCGATGGACCGTGTCGTCTGCGGCGACGTCGGCTTCGGCAAGACCGAGGTCGCCATGCGTGCCGCCTTTCTTGCGGTACAGTCCGGGCGCCAGGTGGTGGTGCTGGTGCCGACCACCCTGCTCGCCCGCCAGCATTTCGAGAACTTCCGCGACCGCTTCGCCGATACCGCGGTGGATATCGAGCTGTTGTCCCGCTTCACCAGCAGCGGCAGTCAGACGGACACCCTCAAGCGCGTTCGCGAAGGCAAGGTCGATATCGTCATCGGCACCCACAAGCTGTTGTCTCGGAAGCTCGACTTCCCGGAGCTGGGGCTGGTCATCATCGATGAAGAACATCGCTTCGGCGTGTCCCAGAAGGAAAGGCTCAAGACCCTGCGTGCCGAGGTCGACGTACTGACCATGACCGCAACGCCGATCCCGCGAACCCTCAACATGGCCATGAGCGGCATCCGCGACCTGTCGATCATCGCCACCCCACCGGCCAGACGCCTGTCGGTGAAGACCTTCGTCCAGCAGCGGGAAGAAGCCGTGATCAAGGAGGCGATCCTGCGCGAGATACTGCGCGGTGGCCAGGTCTATTACCTGCACAACGAGGTCAAGACCATCGAGACAGCCGCCGAGAAGGTCCGCGAACTGGTGCCCGACGCCCGCGTCGCGGTGGCCCATGGGCAGCTGCCCGAGCGCTCGCTGGAGCGGGTGATGTCCGACTTCTATCACAAGCGCTTCAACGTGCTGGTGTGCTCGACCATCATCGAGACCGGCATCGACGTGCCCAGCGCCAACACCATCATCATCGAGCGTGCCGACAAGTTCGGACTGGCCCAGCTCCACCAGCTGCGCGGCCGGGTAGGCCGCAGCCACCACCAGGCCTACGCCTACCTGCTGGCGCCGCCGCCTCGCTCGATCACCCGAGATGCGGTCAAGCGCCTCGAGGCGATCGGCCAGGCCGAGGACCTGGGCGCTGGCTTCACCCTGGCCAGCCACGACATGGAAATCCGCGGCGCCGGCGAACTGCTGGGCGACGAACAGAGCGGCCAGATGGAGGCAGTGGGCTACAGCCTCTATATGGAGATGCTCGACCGGGCGGTGAAAGCCATCCGTGAGGGCCGCACCCCGAATATCGAGGCACCGCTGCAGGAAGGCGTCGAGATCAGCCTAAATCTGCCGGCGCTGATTCCCGACGACTATCTCCCCGATGTCCAGCAGCGTCTGGTGATGTACAAGCGCATCGCCAACGCCGACAACGAGGCCGAGCTCAAGGAACTGCGCGTGGAGATGATCGATCGCTTCGGGCTGCTGCCCGCCCCGGTCAAGACGCTGCTGCGCCAGACCCGCCTCAGGCAGCGCGCCGAAAGGCTCGGTATCGTGCGCCTGGAGGCAGGCGCCGAACGCGGGCGCGTGCTGTTCGGCGGCCAGACCGCGGTGGATCCGCTGACGCTGGTGGGGCTGATCCAGGGGGCGCCGGAACGCTATCGACTGGAGGGCGCCGACACCCTGCGCTTCCAGGCCGATATGGCCGTCGAGGAGACCCGCTTCGAGGCCGTCGAGGCGCTGCTGGACCAACTCAATCGAAAGACTCAGGCGGCCTGAGCCATCCCTTGCAAGGGACTGGCGCAACGCCGCATTAGCGGGCAATCTATGTACATAGGACACCGCAAATTCCGGCCGGGTAATCCCCGGCTTTCACCCATTATCGAGACTGCTGCAATGACTTCGACTTCACTTCGCCGGCCACTCGTCCGCCTCGCCACCCTGTGTGGCGTTGTGGGCGCGCTGGCGGCACCTCTGGCGGCGGCCGACGACCTGCCCCGGGGCCACTACCTGCTGCCCGAAGAAGGCGACCTGATCGGTGAGGTCTACACCGTCGAAGCCGACGAGGAAGACACCCTCATCGATATCGGACACGAGCACGGCATCGGCTTCAACGCCATCACCCGCGCCAACCCCGACATCAGCATCTGGTATCCCGGCGAGGGTACCGAAGTGACCATCCCGGCCCAGTTCATCCTGCCCGATGCACCGCGCAACGGTATCGTGGTCAACGTGGCCGAGATGCGCCTCTACTACTACCCCCCGGCCAAGGAAGGCGAGCCGCGTACGGTGCAGACCTACCCGATCGCCGTGGGCCGCATGGACTGGAAGACGCCGCTGGGCTCCACCACCATCACCCAGATGGTCAAGAATCCGTCCTGGTATCCTCCTGCCTCCATTCGCCGCGAACACGCCGAGGCCGGCGACCCCTTGCCCGGCGTGGTGCCGCCCGGACCCGACAACCCCATGGGCACGCGCAAGATGCGCCTGGGCATCCCCGGCTACCTGATCCACGGCACCAACAAGCCCGAGGGCGTCGGCATGCGCGTCACTCACGGCTGCATCCGCATGCTGCCCGACGATGTCGAGAATCTGTTCGATCAAGTCGCGGTGGGCACCCGTGTCCGACTGGTCAACGAACCGCTGAAGCTCGGCTGGTCCGACGAGCACCTCTATGTCCAGGCCTACCCCTACCTCGACGAAGAAGAAGGCGCGCCGATCGAGGACATGACCGCCGCTATCGAGGAGGTCGAGGCCGCCGTCAAGGACAAGGACTACGATGTCGACTTTGCGCGCCTGCGTAGCGCCATGGAGACGCCCAGCGGCCTTCCGGTCGCCATGCAGACCACCACCCCGGCAGAACCCAAGCCGCTGCCTGGCAGCCTCTATGACCATATCGAGTTGATCGCCGACGAGCCTGCCCTGCTGGGACAGGTCAGCCACGAAGGCTGAACCGGCGACCACAGGCACCACATCAAGCACGTGACGTGCACGGCGCCCCGACAGGGGCGCCTTTTTTTGGCGCCAACATTTCCAGCGGGGGCCTCGCCGGCATGGTGGCGACACCATGATCCAGCTCAAGCGACGCATCCGCAGCAGTCAGCCGTCAGGCAGAGGAGAGGCAGCCGTCAGGCGACAAGCGACAGGACAGGCAGCCGTCAGGCAGAGGAGAGTCAGCCGTCAGGAGACAAGCGACAGGACAGGCAGCCAGACAGGCAGCCGTCAGATGAAGGAACAGGCAGCGGTCAGACGATTGGCTGGCAGCTCCCGCCCACCATCAATCGTCATGCAATGATCACACGCCACAAACGACTGAGGCCCCACCTTTCGGTGGGGCCTCAGCCTATCGTTTCATGACCTGGACGACCTGATTTCGATGAAACCCTGACGTCCTGTCGGTCAATCCCGCGAACGGGATGCGAAACGATTACTTGCGCATGGAGCGCTCGAACATGCGGTTCATCTCTTCGCGGTTCTGCTGAGACAGCTGCAGGGCCGCTTGAGCGTCACGCTGTGCCTGGTTGGCAGTGTTCTGAGCCTGAGTGGCGATGCTGCGAGCTTCTGCAGCGTCGGCCTGAGCGGACTCAGCGGTCATGCGGACTTCTTCCAGAGCGCTGGAAGAAGCACAGCCAGCCAGAACGGCCAGAGAAGCGGCGGCGGCGGTCAGCTTCAGGGTAGTCTTCAGAGTCATGGTGTTCTCCTTGAGTCTTCCTTGGTACTGCGTTGGTGACAGTAACATACCCGATCAGGGTATGTATCCATCAGGCTTCCTGCAAAGGCAGGCCTTTCTTGCAGCGACTTGTGCTGCTAAGCACAGGAGTCAAACGCTGTTTTATAATACACAACGGCGCTTGTCCATAGTCTTGAACGTCCCTTGCGCCCCTAAAGACTAGCGGATGACGACGCGAGTGCCAACATCAATCAAGCCGGAAAGTTCCCGAATTTCATGATTGGTCACGGCGACACATCCGTTGGTCCAGTCAAAGTTGCGATGGATGTCCATGTCCCCATCGCCGACTCCGTGTATGCCGATATAACCGCCCAGGATCGTCTGCTGGGGCGGGCTACGATGCCGGCGATAGTAGTCGAAATAGTCGTCGTAATCCTGCTGACTGTACAGCCCCGTCTCCAGCGCCATCCTGGCGTGGGTGGGCGTCGGATAGTCCAGGCCGATGAAGATGTCGAACTTGCTGTCGAAGTTGAAGCGATTGACGTGGAACTCGCCTCTTGGCGTGGTCTTGTCGCCCATGACCCGCTGGGACTTGGCGCCCCCTCTACCGACCGAAATCGGTGAGTATCGAGCCAGCTCCACCCCCCCGCGATACACCGTCAGGCGAGAGTCCTGGTTATCGATCAGGACCCAGATCTCGCTGGAGGAGTCCGGGACAATGGCACGGCGAAGCTGGTCCTCTACCATGTCCATGCTGGCACTGACACCCAGAGGGAGTAGCAGCATGGCACCAAGTATCATTTGGATGAAACGGCGACGTTGACTCTGGGCGAACATGGATAAACTCACTGTGAATAAACGAAAACATCTGTGACGCAGTGTAATCCCGATTCTGCGGAACTTCACGCGGAACCTGGCCGATTTCACGGCAGGCAAACGAGCTCTGTCGCAGCTATCAAACGACGGCGCACAGAAGCGTCGCCGGCCGACGACACTCTGCCTTTACCATTCCTCACTGGTCTGGCGTAAGGCGGCGATCTCGACCTTGGCCGCCTCGAGGCAATGCTGCAACTCCTGCCCCAGATCCGCCTGCCGGTCCACGGCAATTACCCCGGACAATGCCGGCGAGCGAGGTCGACTCGCACCTTCATCGCCATGCAGCGCCTCGAGATGACCGATGACACGGTATAGCCAACTGCTGCCGTCGCGGGCCAGCTCACGTAGCCGATGAACCTCGGCCACGGCGGGTGGGTCATCACCCAGCAACAGGCTTCGCCAGTCATGTTCCGCCAGATGAGCGTGCTCGCAGACGTCGCGCAGCAGGGCGTCGATCGCCAGCTCGAACAACGCCAGGGCGCCCTCCTCGCTGGCCCTCTTTCTGGCGCCCTGGTGCTCGTCATCACCCGGCGCCACGTCCAGCAGCAACTGCGCCTGATACAACAACTGATTGGTGCGGGCCCGCGGTGTCACTTGCGCTTGTCCTCCACCACCCACTTGTTACCGTCCCAGCTCGCCTTCCAGCCACTGGCCTTGCCATTGTCGCCGTCGGTCATCACGAACTGCTCCTTGAGCTTGCGCGAGAAACGAATTTGAGCCGGGCGCCCATCCGGGTCCTGGTCCGGCGCATCGAGCAGGTGGTGGTACTTCTCCGGCAGCTCGGCGGCGTGGGGCTTCAGTTCCTTGACCAGAGGCGGACGGGTCTCCCGGTTCTTGGGAAACTTGCTGGCGGCCAGGAACAGCCCGCTGGCGCCATCGCGCAGCACGTAGTGGTCTTCCACCTTCTGGCAGGCCAGTTCCGGCATCGGAATCGGATCCATCTTGGGCGGAGCTACTTCACCGTTGCGCAACAGCTTGCGGGTATTCTTGCAGCTGTCACTGGTGCAGCCGAAGTACTTGCCGAAGCGCCCGGACTTGAGCTGCATCTCGGAGCCGCACTTGTCACACTCGATGACCGGGCCGTCGTAGCCCTTGATGCGGAACTTGCCCTGTTCGATCTTGTAGCCGTCACAGTCGGGGCTGTTACCGCAGATATGCAGCTTGCGCCCTTCATCGATCAGGTAGCTGTCCATGGCGGTGGAACACACCGGACAGCGTTCCTTGGCACGCAGGGCATCGGTCTCGGCTTCTTCGCCGGCATCGGCGGCGACAGCTTCTTCACCCGGCAGCAGGTCGATGGTGGTCTTGCAGCGCTCCTTGGGCGGCAGGTTGTAGCCGCTGCAGCCGAGGAAGACACCGGTCGAGGCGGTACGAATCTGCATCTTGCGCCCGCAGGTGGGGCAGTCGATATCGGTGGGTACCGGCTGATTTGGCCGCATCCCCTCGTCGCTCTCGGCCTTGGCCAGCTCCCCGCGAAACTCCTGATAGAAAGCGTCGAGCAGCTCACGCCAGCTACGCTCGCCCTCGGCGATCTCGTCGAGGCTATCCTCCATGCGCGCGGTGAAGGAGTAGTCCATCAGGTCGGGGAACGACTCCTTGAGTCGCTCGGTGACGATGTCGCCCAGCTTCTCGGCGTAGAACCGTCGGTTCTCGAGCTTGACGTAACCACGATCCTGGATGGTGGAGATGATGGCGGCGTAGGTCGAGGGGCGACCGATGCCGCGCTTCTCCAGCTCCTTGACCAGGCTGGCTTCGGTGTAACGGGCCGGCGGCTTGGTGAAGTGCTGCCTGGGGTCCAGCGCGTCGAGGTGCATCGGGGTGCCCTCGCCCAGATCCGGCAGCGCCTGATCCTCTTCCTTGCGCCCCATGGGGGTCATCACTCGGGTGTAGCCATCGAACTTGAGCACCCGGCCCTTGGCCTTGAGCTCGTAGCCGTCCACCACCACGCTCAGGGTCGACGACAGGTATTCCGCCGGGGTCATCTGGCAGGCGACAAACTGCCGCCAGATCAGTTCGTACAAGCGCTCGGCATCCCGCTCCATGCCCGCCAGGTCGGTCGAGCGACGGGACACCTCGGACGGCCGGATGGCTTCGTGAGCCTCCTGGGCGCCTTCCTTGCTGGAATAGCGGTTAGGGGCTTCGGGCAGGTAGCGATCGCCGAACTCCTCACCGATATAGTCACGCACGCTCTCCACTGCCTCGCGGGACAGGTTGGTCGAGTCGGTACGCATATAGGTGATGTAGCCCGCCTCGTAGAGCCGCTGGGCCAGGGTCATGGTCTTCTTCACCGAGAACCCCAGCCGGCCACTGGCGGCCTGCTGCAGCGTCGAGGTGATGAAGGGGGCGTTGGGCTTGGACCGGGTCGGCTTGTCTTCCCGCGAGGTGATCGCAAGACTGGCCTTGCGCAGCGCAGCGATGCGCTCGAGGGTCTCGCTCTCGCTGGTGGGCCTGAACGTCTTGCCATCCTGACGTACCAGCTCGAAGCGGATGGCCTCGCCGTCCGGCGTCACCAGGTCGGCATGAACGTCCCAGAATTCCTCGGGCACGAAGGCGCGAATCTCGCTTTCGCGCTCGCTGATCAGGCGCATGGCCACCGACTGGACACGACCGGCCGAGAGCCCGCGGGCTACCTTGGCCCACAGCAGCGGCGACAGCATGAAGCCCACCACACGATCGAGGAAGCGGCGAGCCTGCTGGGCCTCGACCCTGGGCATGTTCAGCTGACCGGGGTCGGTGAAGGCTTCCTGGATGGCATTCTTGGTGATCTCGTTGAACACCACCCGGCGATAGCGTTGCTCGTCCCCACCGATGGTCTCGCGAAGGTGCCAGGCGATGGCTTCCCCTTCGCGGTCCAGATCGGTCGCGAGATAGACGGTGTCGGCTTTCTCCGCCAGCTTCTTGAGCTCGGCCACGACCTTTTCCTTGCCCGGCAGGATCTCGTAGTTGGCCTGCCAGCCATGGTCAGGGTCGATACCCATGCGTCGTATCAGCTGGCTATGCGCCTTCTGCTGCTTGTAGACCGCCTTTTCCTCAGCCGACATCTTGCGCGTCGCGGCCGCCTGGCGAGCCCGCTCCTTGGGATCGGAAGCCGCCTTGCCAGAGCCGCTGGTCGGAAGATCACGGATGTGACCCACGCTCGACTTCACGATGAACTCGTTGCCGAGGTACTTGTTGATCGTCTTCGCCTTGGCGGGCGACTCGACGATGACCAGAGACTTGCCCATAGTACTCCACAGTAGTCAGGGCGCCGCGCTCCTTGGCGAACGCCAGTATGTGCCACTCCCGCCGATGGTGGACGGGAAAAATGCGCTTACCCTAACCCAGCGCCGAACGTCGCGCCAGTCACATCGGTTCGAGCCCCAGGCAGGCTAGACGCATGCCCAGCCGTTTCCCCACGACTGACGCCCTGGCGTCCACCTGACATCGCCAAGAGACTAGCCCTTACCTCGACGGCCGACAAGCCGCCCCTCAGAACCGACTTGCCCCTGCACGAAGCAGGGGCAAGCGGAATGGTCGATGTCTCACACTCGATCATCGAAGGCGGTCAGGCGCTTGACTAGCGCTTGCGCCGCTGCCCTCGGGGCGATCCAGTGCTGCGCCGACGGGTCGCTGCAGGCGCCTTCTCGGCGTCATTGCCTCCCTCGCGAGAGGCTGGCGTGGCGGCCTGGGCAGCCTTGGGCTCGGCCTCAGCCACAGGCTTGGTCTCGACCTCAGGCTTGGCCTCAGGTTTGGCCTCAGTTTTAGCGTCAGCCGCCGGTTTGGCCTCGGACTTGGCCTCGGACTTGGCCTCGGACTTGGCCTCGGACTTGGTCTCGGGCTTGGCCTCAGGTTTAGTTTCAGGCTTCGCTTCGGCAGCCGGCTTCGCCTCGGTCCTCGCCTGGGCCTTTGCCGCAGGCGCATCAGCAGGCTCGGCGTCGGCCTTGGGCGCGGCCTGGGCCTGCCCTTCGACGCGGGAAGCTTCGCTTGCAGATTGACGAGTGCCGCGCTTGGCTGACGTGCCGCTAGCCGGCGACGTCTTGGCGCTGCTGTTACCACTGGCCCCACCACTGCGGCGGGCCGTACGACGCGTTGCCGGACGGGCCTTGCCAAACAGCGCCTTGATACGCTCGAAACGAGCGGCGGCGTGCTCGCTGAGCTCACCGCTGGCCGCCAGTACATGCTCGATATGCTCGATATGGCCGTCGATCGTCTTGGCATCGAGCCCCTTGAGCAGCTCGGGAATGGCCTCCAGCGCAGCCTCACGATCCTGCTTCAGGATAAAAAACTGATCGCGCATCAGATGCTTGAAGTCTTCCAGCCGCAGCTCCGGCTCAAGCTCGCTGCGTGACGCCTGCAGGCGGCGGAAATTGCGGCCATCGGTAGCAGGAGCACCACCCAGCACGAAGATCACCGAGCGCATCACGGCCTCGTGGGCGCCGCCTTGCGCCACCTGCTCGCGCACCTCCTGCTGGCGACGCTGGATAAAGCGACGACGCTCCGGCTCGGAGCCAGGCACCTGACGCTCACCCTCCACGGCGCCTTTCAGCCCCACCAGCGACTGCAACAGCGGCTGACCGTAGAGGTCAAGGAAGGCCTTCTCGAGGGCGCGATCGCGCAGTACCCGCCAGGCATCCAGACTCCGCGAGATCAGGCTCGACCCGATGTCCTCATACACTCGGAAGATGTTGTCATCACCGAGTTCATGACGATGCTTGCGCACCGACTCCGCCATCACCGGCAACGACGACATCATCGGATTACGATCGGACAGCAGGCGATAGCCCATGCGATTGGGGTGCATCTTGCGCATCCAGCGAGCCGACTCGGGTGTCGACACGGCACGAATCCAGGGTTGCAGGAACTGACGATAGAGCCCCAGATTGATCTCCGAGACCCTGGCCACCGTGGCGAAACGCAGCTCGTCCTCGGGGCTATGCTTGACCACCTGATTCAGGTCGTCGAGGTCCCGGGTAGAGAACTCCAGCAGGTAGTCCCGCTCGATCAATTCGGCGTCGGGCCGCTCGCTGGCCTTGGACACGGTGGTCTCGTAGAGCCCCGGCGGCAGCACGTCGATGTAGTCCATGTTGGCGGTGAACTCGGCGTGTTCCTTGCGCGAGACGCTGCCGGAAACGAAGATGCCGAGGTGGCCGGTCTTGTCATGGACGCAGTAGACGATGGTCTGCTCGTTGGCGATGATGTCGTCGACGCCGTCGTAGAGATCACGCACCCAGCCAAGCGCCTGAGGCGGCGGCGTGATGTCATCACCTTGTGAGCAGAACACCACCACCGGGGAGCGCACGTTGCGAAGATCGATACGGCGCCCGTCGGACGTCACAAGCTGGGCCGTGGACAGGCGATTGCCGACAAACAGGTTGTCGACGATGTACTGGATCTCTTCTCCACCCAGCACCACATGGCCGCCCCACCAGCGCTCGAACTGAAGATAGCGATCGGCTTCGGTATCGACATGGGCGTACAGGTTGTACTGCTTGTCCCACCAGGTGTTGGCCGGATTGAGGCGTTCGAAGTTCTGCACCAGCCAGGCCCCGTCGAACAGGCCATCGCCCATGTCCGAGAGCATATGGGTGGCCCAGCTGCCGCCGGTCATGCCGCCGGTATAGCGCATCGGCGCCTTGCCGCGCTCCCCGGCCCAGTAGGACAGCGGTGCACCGGCGATCAGGATCGGTCCGAACAGCTCGGGCTCGAGCGCTGCCGCCATCATGATCTGCCAGCCCGCCTGACAGTTGCCCACGACCATCGGTTTTTCGCTATCGGGATGCAGCTCCGCGACGTGGCGCAGGAAGGTGACCTCGGCTTCAACCACGTCCTCGACCCGCTGCCCCGGGACGGGATAGGGCATGAAGGCGATGAAGTAGCAGGGATGGCCGGCGCGCAGTGCGATACCGATCTCGCTGTCGGGCTTGAAGCCACCGATACCCGGGCCATGCCCGGCGCGCGGGTCGACCACCACGAAGGGGCGTGCCAGTTCATCGGTCTCTACACCCTCGGGCGGGTGCACGCGCAAAAGCTCATAGTTGACGGGGCGAGGCAGGGTCTCGCCTTCCATCACGATGTCGGTATCGAAGCCAAGTACGGTGGGGCGGGTCTTCTCGATATGTTCGAGGTATTCGTTGCCGCGCTGGCGCATGACATCCCAGTAGAGGATGCTGCGCTCGACGCTGTCACGCCAGTAGTCGGCCGCGGCACGGCCGAAGCCGAAGGGGTCGAACAGTGGAGCAAAGGGTTCCGCCAGCGCGAACAGGGGCGCGGTGGCGCTTGGCATCAACGCATTCATATAGGCTCCCAGGGTTGCGTGATGCGCAGCAGGCGATCCTTGCGTCTGCGCACTTGTTGCAGTGCAATATAGCGCAATAATGCAGGTACTGCGAAGCCCCCTCCTTTCGGAGCTGCACATCGTGTAGGAGATTCACTGTAGAGCGGGTACGCTCAAAAACACAACGCCCGGCAATGCCGGGCGTTGTGGGTAGCTAAAATACCGCTTTCGCTCTACTTCACTTCGATACCGTGTGCCTGCTGATCGGCATGGTAGGACGAGCGCACCAACGGGCCGGAAGCCACGTGGGTGAAGCCCATGGCGCGCCCCTGCTCGGCGAACCAGTCGAACGTGGACGGCGGCACCCAGCGATCCACCGGCAGGTGATTGCGAGACGGCTGCATGTACTGCCCCAGGGTCAGCATGTCCACGTCGTGGGCACGCAGGTCGCGCATCACCTCGATGACCTGCTCGTCGGTCTCGCCGACACCCAGCATCAAGCCAGACTTGGTCATCACTTCGGGACGGCGCGCCTTGTAGCCCTTGAGCAGGTCCAGCGACCACTGATAGTCGGCCCCCGGCCGCACCTTGCGATACAGACTCGGCACCGTCTCCAGGTTGTGGTTGAAGACGTCGGGCGGCGTGGTCTCGAGGATGTCCAGCGCCACCTCCATGCGACCACGAAAGTCCGGCACCAGTACCTCGATCTCGATGCTCGGGCTATCACGACGAATCTCGCGGATGCAGTCGACGAAGTGCTGGGCACCGCCGTCACGCAGATCGTCACGGTCGACGGAGGTCACCACCACATAGTTCAGGCGCATCTCGGCGATGGCCTCGGCCAGTTCGCGCGGCTCGCGCTCGTTCAGGGCGTTGGGACGCCCGTGAGCCACATCACAGAACGGGCAGCGGCGGGTACAGATATCGCCCATGATCATGAAGGTGGCGGTACCGCCGTTGAAGCACTCGCCCAGGTTGGGGCATGAGGCTTCCTCGCAGACGGTGTGCAGGCCATGACGTCGCAGGGTCTCCTTGATACGGGTGACTTCCTTGGACACCGGCATGCGTACCCTGAGCCAGTCCGGCTTGCGCGGAATCTCCTCCGTAGGGATCACCTTGACCGGGATCCGCGCCACCTTGTCGGCGCCGCGAAGCTTCACTCCCCTTTCGCTGCGGGCGTTCTTCTTGGCCTTGGCGGCGGCGGCCGCCGCCTGGATGGCGGAACTGTCTGTCATTTCACTGTCCTGTGAGGATCGCTCGGGAGACACGTTGCTGTGACGGCCTTCGGCGTGCCCTGTGCGATCAGTCAAAATTGTGGGCGTCGAGCACTCCCGGCAAGCCGGGGCGCTCGATCAGTTCGCGTTGTCCCAGTCGCGTCGCCAGCGTGCGCAATAGCCGACGCGCTTCGGCTTCCATGTCCAGCCTCGAAGAGACCAGATCGGCCAGCCGGGTCATCTCGAGTCCAGCGTAGCCACATGGGTTGATAAACGAAAATGGCGTGAGATCGACCTCGAGATTGACCGCGATGCCATGAAAACTGGCACCCCGTCGAATCCTCAACCCCAACGAGGCAATCTTGCGTTCACCGACGTACACGCCAGGCGCGTCAGGCCGGGCGCTTGCCTCGATACCATGCTCGCCCAGGGCATCGACCACGCTGTCTTCCAGCGCACTGACGAGGTCTCGGACCCCCAGTCTGGCACGCTTGACATCGATCAGTGGGTACAGCACAAGCTGACCCGGGCCGTGGTAGGTCACCTGCCCGCCGCGATCGGTCTCCACCACCGGGATCTCGCCCGGCATCAACAGATGCTCGGGCTTGCCTGCCTGGCCCTGGGTGAACACCGGCGGGTGCTGGACCACCCAGATCTGGTCAGGCGTATCGCCATCTCGGGTGTCGGTCAGTTCGCGCATCGCCTGCCACACTGGCCGATAGGGCTTGAGCCCCAGATGATAGACGTCGATCGCCTCCATCACACCACCATGTGCACGCGGCCTGTGGCCTTGAGTTCGTCGAACAACGCCTTGAGCTGGGCTTCACCGGTGGCGCGCATGGTCAACCGCACCGACTGGAAACGCCCATTGCGACTGTCGACCACCTCGAGACTGCTGCCCTCGAAGGTCGGATCATGGCGATGCACGATCTGGCTGACGGTGGCGGCGAAGTCCTCGGCAGCATCTCCGACCACCTTGATCGGATAGTCGCAGGGAAAGGTGATGGTGACATCCGCCGGATCCGGCCCTGCCTGGGTGCGCAGATCGCGAAAGGTCCTGTCGTTCATCCGATGCCCCTTACAATGGATACCCGAGTATTCTACTCAACCTTGGCATCACGACCAAGGACGCCAGCCGAGGCGGCTCACCACGGCCGGCGTCAGGCGACCACAGGGCGCGCATTGACGCCAGGGCCGCACCACAGGGACGATCAGTCGAACCAGCCGCCGACCAGGTCGCTGAAGAAGCGCTGGACCTTGTCGATCATGCGCTTGAACAGCCCACCCTGCTCTACCGCTTCCAGCGCCACCAGGTCACGCTCGCCGACCACCTCGTCCCCGAGGCGCACCTCCATGGTGCCGACCCGCTGGCCGGCGGCGATGGGCGCGGTCAAGCCACTGTCGATGTCCAGGCGCGCGGTGAGCTCGTCATTTCGGTTGCGCGGCACGGTCATGTAGACGCCATTGTCGACGCCCACCTTGAGCTCGTTGGTGCTGCCTTCCCACACCCGCGGCGTGTTGAGTACGGCGCCACGGTCATAAAGCTTCAGTGTCTCGTAGTAGCGGAAGCCATAGCTCAGAAGCTTCTGGGTTTCCTGGGCACGGGCTTCTTCGGAGCTGGTCCCCATCACCACCGAGATCAAGCGCATGTCATCACGCTGGCCCGAGGACACCAGGCAGTAGCCGGCCTCTTCGGTCCAGCCGGTCTTGAGGCCGTCGACGCTGGGGTCGCGCCACAACAGACGGTTGCGGTTGGCCTGTTCGATGCCGTTGTAGGTGAAGTGCTTCTGGCTGTAGATGGCGTAGTGTTCCGGGTAGTCCAGAATGATGTGCCTGGCCAGACGCATCAGGTCCCGTGCCGAGGAGTAGTGATTCTCCGACGGCAGCCCGGTGGCGTTCTCGTAGTGGGTGTTCTCCATGCCCAGCTGGGTGGCGTGCTGGTTCATCAGGTCGGCAAAGGGGTCCTCGCCGCCGGCCAGATACTCGGACATGGCGACGCTGGCGTCGTTGCCGGAGACAATGACGATACCGTGGAGCAGTTCCTCGACGGAGACACGAGTACCGACCTCGACAAACATCTTCGAGCCACCGGTACGCCAGGCCTTCTCGCTGATCGGCACCATGTCGTCGGGCTGGATGTTGCCCCGATCAAGCTCACGTTCGACCAGGTACGCCGTCATCAGCTTGGTCAGGCTGGCCGGCGGCAGGCGCTGGTCAGAATTGTGCTCGGCCAGGACTCGTCCGCTGTTGGCGTCGATCAGGATCCAGGACTTGGCCGCCAGCTGAGGCGGTGCCGGGATCATGACCTGGGGCTCTGGCACGTCCGGTGTCGGCGAGTCGGGCTGCTGAGCACTCGTCAGGGGTGCCACCAGGGCCGCACATACAAAGGCCACGGGCAACCAGCGGCGAGTAAAGGATGACTTAGCGATCATGGTGAAATGTCTCGTTACAACAATCAGGGAAAGCGGTGATCAGGGCCACCGCACAATGCTTCCAACAGCCGGCCTCACTGGAACCGCCGGCATCGACCGGCCGGACGATCAGCGAGGCGTCGGCTGCACTTCGTCGACACCTAGCGAGCATCGACGACAAAGGTCTGCGCGAATCCCGCCTGGCGCAAGCGTTCGCGGACCGGCTCCGCCTGCCCACGACTCGCCAGCGGCCCGACCTGCACCTTGTGCAGACCGGCGGCGCTGGCCACACGCACCTGCTGATTCAACCGCGTCTCCAGATCCGCCTTGAGGTCTCGGGCGCTGTCCGCCGACCCCAGGGCTGCCACTTGAATATAGATGCCGGGAGTCCCGGCCGCGGGCGCCTGCGGGGCGCTCTGGCCTGCTGCCGGCGACGCGGCGGACGGCGCGCTGGGCGCCGCATTGGGTGCAGCACGGGCTGTAGTACTGGCTGTGGTACTGGCCGTAGTTCTGGTCCCAGTACTGGCTGGCGCAGCGCGCACACCCCCGCTGGCCGAGTCGCTCGACGCACCCGCGCCGCGACTGGCCTGCCATTGATCGGGATCGATCACGCTGACCCGCACCCGGCCCGTGCCATGGTCGAGAATATCGAGCCGCGCGGCCGCTGCGTAGGACAGATCGATCTCGCGGTCGTCGTGGAAGGGGCCGCGATCGTTGACTCGCACGATCACCGACCGCCCGTTGTCCAGGTTGGTCACCCGGGCGAAGGTCGGTAACGGCAGCGACTTGTGCGCCGCCGTCATCTTGTACATGTCATAGATCTCGCCGTTGGAGGTCGCGTAGCCGTGGAACTTCTGACCGTACCAGGAAGCGGTACCCTCGCGCTGATAGCCACTCGGGTCATCCAGCACATGGTAGGTCTTGCCCCACACCTCATAGGTCGAGCGGTTGCCGGCGCGTGAGCGTGGCTCGTCGCGCGGCACCGCGTCCGGGACCTGACTGACGTCCGGCGGCGTCTCGGGATAGGCGTCGCCGCTCATGGCATAGCGCCCACCCGCCGTCGCCCGCGAATCCTGAGGCGTCGCGGCCGCCTGCTGAGTGGTCTCCGGGGCGGTCCCGCCACCGCCGGCACAACCGGTCAGGGCCACCAGCAGCGACAGGGTCGGCAACAAGGGCGCGCGCAGGGTCATGAACTCACCTCCGTGTCCAGGGCATGCCACCACTGGGGCTTTCCCAGCGAGCGCACCTCGGCGATGGCCTCCGACAGTTCCGTGACCGCCATGGCGTAGAGGTGGCTGTGGTTATAGCGGGTGATCACGTAGAAGTTGGCCCCACCCAGGCGGTAGTGGGTGCTGCCGTCTTCCATGTCCAAAGCCAGCGGCACCACCTTGGCATCCCCCGGCAGCGGCTCCACCGGCTGGATGCCCTGGGCTTCCAGTTCGGCAACACGGGCGTAGGGCGGATCGGTGCGGTTGAAGCGAATCGAGGACGGCACCGAGCTGGGGCCTTCGGCCTCCCAGTACAGGGTGCCACCCGCCTGCCAGCGGTGCTCGGCGAAATAGTTGGCCACACTGCCGATGGCATCCACCGGATCGGTCCACAGGTTGCGCTGGCCGTCGTCGTTGAAGTCGACCGCGTAGGCCTGGTAGCTGGTGGGAATGAACTGGGGATAGCCCATGGCACCGGCGTAGGAGCCCTTCAAGGCTCCGGGATCGACGTTCTGCTGGTAGGCAATGTCGAGAAAGGCCTCGAGCTCCCCCTCGAAGAACTCACCGCGCCGGGGATGATGAAAGGCCAGCGTGGACAGCGAATCGAGCACCCGATGATCACCGGTGATACGCCCGTAGCGGGTCTCGACGCCGATAATCGCAGCGATCACCTCCGGCGGCACACCATAACGCGCTTCAGCGCGATCGAAGGCGTCACGATGGGCCTCGATAAAGGCCGCGCCCTCGTTGATGCGCTCTTCACCGAGGAAGATGCCACGATAGCGCTCCCAGGTCAGGTGATGCTCGGCGGCACCGCTCATGGCCTCGAGCACCGACGGCTGGAACTCTGCCCTGGCCATGGCGCGCTCCAGCCACTGGCGCGAGACGCCCTGGCGCTCGAGCCGATCCATCATCGCGTCGACCTCCGGCGAGGCGAAATCCTGCGCCTGGGCCGCCAGCGACAGCGAGGCCAGAAGCCCACACAACGCCGCGCCGAGGCCTTTCCTTCCCTGGACCAGGGGTACTGTCATCGATCTTCTCCCTTGGGGAACCCGCAGGCGCCGCCGCCCCTGCAAAGCCGGCAAGCGCTTCGCTCGCCGGCCCCACCGTGGCCACTGTCGCCGCCTCTCTCCGGGCTCCCGTTAGCCTGGTCGCCAGCCCCTAGGGCTTGTCTGAAAAGTGCCTGCGCTCGGTAATACGGCGTTAAAAATCGGATCAAAATGCTCATTTACGCCCCGTAAACTGCGCTTTCTCACCGATTTTTGCCTTGTCTAACCTTCGCTCGTCGACTTTTCGGACAGCGCCTAGCGTGGCAGCAACCGGCGATGTGCATTGACCGCCATGAGAATACCGAAACCGGCCATCAAGGTCACGCTGGACGTCCCCCCGTAGCTCACCAGGGGCAGCGGTACGCCGACCACCGGCAGAATGCCGCTGACCATGCCGATATTGACGAAGACGTAGATAAAGAAGGTCAGCATGATGCCGCCTCCCAGCAATCTGCCGAAGGTATCCTGGGCGGCGCCCGCCAGCCACAGTCCACGTGCGACGATCAGCAGGTAAAGCAGCAGGAAGGCCAGCATGCCGACCAGCCCGAATTCCTCGCCCAGCACGGCCACGATAAAGTCGGTGTGCCGCTCCGGCAGGAACTCGAGCTGCGACTGGGTGCCTTCGAGCCAGCCCTTGCCCCAGACGCCCCCGCTGCCGATGGCGGTGGTCGACTGGATAATGTTCCAGCCGGCGCCCAGCGGGTCGCTTTCGGGGTCGAGAAAGGTCAGCACGCGCTGACGCTGATAGTTGTGCATATTCATCCACAACAGCGGCAGCGCTGCCCCCGCCAGCGCCACCATGACACCGATAAAGCGCCAGGACAGCCCCGCCAGCAGGATCACGAAGACCGCCGCTGCCGCCACCAGCAGCGAGGTGCCAAGGTCCGGCTGGCGCGCGATCAGGCCCACCGGCAGAGCGATCAGCAGCGCGCAACCGGCCAGCGCACGCCAGTTGGGTGGCAGCTCGTGGCGACTGAGCCAGGCCGCCACCATCATCGGCATGGCGATCTTCATCATCTCGGAAGGCTGAAAGCGCACCACGCCGGGAATCACCAGCCAGCGCTGAGCGCCCATGCCGACGTCACCGAGGATCTCCACCGCCACCAGCATCACCAGGCCGGCCAGGTAGGCCGGCAACGCCCAGCGCATCAGCGTCGCCGGTGAAAACTGCGCCAGCACCAGCATGACCGCCCAGGCCACGCCGAAGCGAATCGCCTGGGCGGTGACCACGTGAACGTTCTCGCCACTGGCGCTGTAGAGCACCGCCAGGCCACTGCCCATCAGCACCAGCAGCATGCCGAGCAACCAGGGATCGACGTGCATCCGTTGCCAGAACGAGGTGCGTCGGGCGATACCGCTGGCCGGGGGACGCACCGGGTGACCGCGCAACGAGCGCACAAAATCGATGGCCATCAGTCTTCCTCCTCGGCGGCAGTCTCGTCGGTGCGCGGACGACCGGCGTTGTGGTCGAGAATCCAGGCATCGGCCATGGCCCGAGCCAGCCCCGCGGCGTGGGTCGACCCGCCACCGGCGTTCTCGACGATGACCGAAATGGCGATTTGAGGGTCCTCCACCGGCGCAAAGGCCATGAACAGCGCATGGTCGCGCAGACGCTCGCGCAGTTCGGCGGCGTTGTACTTCTGGTTCTGCCCCAGCGAGAACACCTGGGCGGTACCCGACTTGCCGGCCATGCGATACTGAAGGCCTGCCCCGGTGCGCCGTGCCGTGCCCTCGCGCCCGGACAACACCTTTTCCATGCCGTTGAAGACCCGGGTCCAGTAGTTCTCGGGGGCCTCGATATCCGGCGGCGTGTCGGGCAGATCCACCGGCACCGGCTGGTCGCCGATACGTTTGGCCAGCCGCGGGCGCACCCAGTGGCCGCGATTGGCGAGCACGGCGGTCGCGGCCGCCAACTGCAGCGGAGTGATCTGCAGATACCCCTGGCCGATACCCACCGACAGCGTCTCGCCGGGATACCAGGGCTGATTGAAGCGTGCCTTCTTCCAGTCTCTGGATGGCAGCAGACCATCCCCCTGCCCGGCCACGTCGGCAGCGACCCGGGTGCCGAAGCCAAAGGCCCCCAGGTTCTCGTCGATACGATCGATGCCGAGCTCGTGGGCCAATGAATAGAAATAGGTGTTGTTGGACACCGCCAGGGCGCGCTCGAGATTCACCCGCCCATGACCCCAGCGCAGCCAGTTGCGGTAGCGCCGGTCGTCATTGGGCAGCTGATAGTAGCCCGGGTCGTAGATGACCTCGTCCGGGGTAACGGCCCCTTCGATCAACCCGGCCATGGCCATGAACGGCTTGATCGTCGACCCCGCCGGATAGCTGCCCCGGGTCGCCCGATCGAACAGCGGCAGATCGATATCGCTCTGCAGCCCGCGGTAGGACTTGACGTCGATGCCGGTGACAAACTGGTTGGTGTCGAATCCAGGCACCGAGGCCATCGCCAGAATTTCGCCGGTCTGGGGCGCAATGGCGACGATGGCGCCACGCCGACCATCGAGCAGATCCACAGCGAGCTGCTGCATGTCCATGTCCAGGGTCAGGGTCAGGTCCTGACCCGGCTCGGGGTCGGTGTGCCCCAGCTCACGCAGCACCCGCCCACGGGCGTTGGTCTCGACCTTTCTCAGTCCCGCACGACCGTGCAACTGATCCTCGTAGAAGCGCTCCACCCCGGTCTTGCCGATAAAGTGGGTACCGGCGTAGTTGCCCGGATCCAGGCTCTCGAGCTCTTCGGCGTTGATCCTGCCCACGTAGCCAAGCGCATGGGACATGATCTCGGCGTCGGGATAGAAGCGCAGCAGCTGGGCCTGCACCTCCACTCCCGGCAAGCGGTGGCGATTGACCGCGAGCCTGGCGATCTGCGACTCGGTCAGATCACTCATCAACAGCGCCGGCTGGTAGGGACGCTGACGCTGGCGTGAACGCACCTTGAAGGCGTCCACCTCTTCGTCCGGCAGATCCAGCAGCTCGACCAGCAGCTCCAGGGTGGCATCGAGATCATCGACCCGCTCACGCACCAGGGTCAGGTTGTAGGTGGGACGATTTTCGGCCAGCAATTGGCCGTTGCGGTCGTAGATCAGCCCGCGGGTCGGGGGCAGCGGCTCCACCCTCACCCGATTCTTCTCGGATCGGGTGCTGTAGACCTCGTGCTGGACGATCTGCAGATAGCACAACCGTCCCACCAGCAGGCCGGACAGCAGTACCACGACCACCCCGGCAAGCGTCGCACGCACACGAAAGATGCGCAGCGCGTTCTCGGGGTTCTTGAGGGTTTCGCGACGCTTACGCATGCGAGAGGCAATCCTTGTCTGACGCAGGAGCCATCATCGGTGGTAGGGGTGTCCCACCATCAGGGTCCAGGCACGGTAGAGCTGCTCGGCCAGCACCAGCCGCACCAGTGGATGGGGAAGGGTCAAGGGTGACAGCGACCAGCGCTGGTGGGCGCGGGCCGACAGCGTCGGGGCCAGGCCATCCGGGCCACCCACCAGCAGCACCACATCACGCCCGGCATGACGCCACTGATCGGCCTCATCGGCCAGCCGCTCGGTGGTCCAGGGCTTGCCGAGCACCTCCAGCGCCACCAGATGCTCATCACCCTTGAGGCGTGCCTCGATGCGCTCGGCTTCCTGGGCCACGGCACGCGCGGTATCCGCGTTCTTGCCGCGATGGCCCGGGGCGATCTCTTCGACCTCCAGGCGAAAATCCCGCGGCAGACGCTTGCGGTACTCTTCGACACCGTCGGTCACCCAGCCTGGCATGCGTGTTCCCACCGCCAACAGGCGGACCTTCATGCCTTGGCCTCTTCCTCTGATGCCGGTGCATCGCTGGGAAGGTCCGACCACAGTCGCTCCAGGTCGTACAGCGCACGGGTGTCCGGCATCATCACGTGGACCACCACGCCGCCGAGATCGACCAGCACCCAGTCCGACCCGTTTTCACCCTCGACGCCCAACGGCTGAACGCCATTGTCCTTGGCGTTGGTAATGACGCTGTTGGCCAGCGCCGACACATGTCGTGTCGAGGTCCCGCTCGCCACCACCATCCAATCGGTCACGCTGGTCAGCCGAGACACGTCGAGCACCTCGACGTCCTTGGCCTTGATATCGTCAAGCGACTCGATCACGAGCGCCTTCAATGCTTCAATCTGCATAGCCCCTCATCACTGGGTAGTCATCGACCTCCCATTGTACCTGTTGGGAAGCCGAGTGGCAGCGCCAATCCAGCGCCTGATCGAATTTCTCGGACCGTGTTGCCTTGGCTGCCGCGCTCAGACCGCGCGGTACAGGCGTTGCGCCTGGATGCGCTCTTCCACCGCCGGCGGCAGCAGGTAGCGCACGCTCTTTCCCTGCATCAGGCTATGCCTGACGAAGGTGGCCGAGATCGCCATCCGCGACGGCAGCGACAGGCGCAGCAGTCGGCCCTGGGGCTTGGCCATCAGGGCATCGCCATGCTCGACCTCGCGCCCCTCGATCAGCGCCTGAAGCGCTTCGGGCAAGGGCGCTTCGTGATCGGGGCGTTCGACCACCACCAGATGGGCAAGCGCGAAGATCCTTTCCGGGTTGTGCCAGTTCGCCAGCTTGAGAAAGGCGTCGTGACCAAGCGCCATGACGATGCGCGCCTCGTGGCCGTAGCGCTCACGCAGGGACTCGAGCGTCTGCACGCTGAACGACGGGCCCTCCCGTTCCAGCTCGCAGGGGTCCGCCGCCAGCCCCGGGGTATTGCCGATCCCCAGGCGCAACAGCTCGAGCCGTTTTTCGGCGGTGACCTGGGGCTGATCGCGCAACGGAGGCTGAGCCGCGGGGATCATGTGCACGCCATCGAGCGACAGCGCAGCGCGAAGCTCAAGCGCGGTGCGCAGGTGGCCTAGATGGACGGGATCGAAGGTGCCGCCAAGCATGCCGATGTGCGCAGGACGGCCCTCGACGTCAAAGCGAACGGCGCCACTCACTGTCGAATCTGGCCATCGCCGAAGACCACATACTTGCGCGTGGTCAGCCCTTCGAGCCCCACCGGCCCCCGGGCATGCAGTCGGTCGGTGGAGATGCCGATCTCCGCACCGAGCCCGTATTCGAAGCCATCGGCAAACCGGGTCGAGGCGTTGACCATGACCGAACTCGAGTCGACCTCTGCCAGAAAGCGGCGTGCCAGGCTGTAGTTCTCGGTGACGATGGACTCAGTGTGACGCGAGCTGTAGCGCTCGATATGCGCCATGGCCTCGTCGATGTCATCGACTACCCTGACCGACAGCACCGGCGCAAGGTACTCGGTGGCCCAGTCCTCGTCACTCGCCGTGAGCCAGTGATCGACGATCGCCCGGGCGCGGGCACACCCCCTCACCTCGACGCCCTTTTCCGCGTAGTCAGCGGCCAGGGTCGGCAGCAGTGCCTGCGCTACCTGTGCATTCACCAACAGCGTTTCCATGGCGTTGCACACGCCGTAGCGATGAGTCTTGGCGTTGACCGCGATGGCACGGGCCTTGTCCAGATCGGCGGCGGCGTCCACATAGACGTGACAGATGCCGTCCAGATGCTTGATCACCGGCACCCTGGCCTCACGCGAAATACGCTCGATCAACGATTTGCCACCACGGGGAATGATCACATCGACAAATTCGTCCATGCTGATCAAGCGACCCACGGCGGCACGGTCGGTGGTCGCCACCAGTTGCACGGCGCCCTGGGGCAGTCCGGCTTCGGCCAGCCCAGAGGCAATGCAGCGGGCCAGCGCCTGGTTGGACGCGCTGGCCTCGGAGCCCCCGCGCAGAATGCAGGCATTGCCCGATTTCAGGCACAGGCTGGCGGCTTCCATGGTGACGTTGGGGCGAGATTCGTAGATGATACCGATGACACCCAGGGGCACGCGCATCATGCCGACCTGGATGCCGCTGGGCCGAGTGCTCAGGCCATCGATCTCACCGACAGGGTCGGGCAAGGCAGCGACCTGGGTCAGGCCCTCGATCATGGCGTCGATGCGGCCGTCATCCAGGGCTAGGCGATCAAGCAGAGCCTCGTCGAGCCCCTTGTCGCGACCGCGCGCCAGATCCTGCCGATTGGCCGACAGGATCTCTTGACGAGACGCGTCCAGCGCCTGAGCCATCGCCTTGAGCGCCTGGTTCTTGCGCGCGGGTGGCAGGCGACGCATATCGGTGGCAGCAACACGGGCCGCCTGGCCCATGGCGGTCATGTAGGCGTCGATATCGGCGACGCACTCGGCGGTGGCATTGGCGGATGAGTCGGACACGGTGAAACGAGTCTCCTGGTAGAACGAGGTCCCCGGTCAAAGAAAGAAGCTTGCACCGGGATGACAACGCGGACGTGATGCGGATCGTGAACCACAGAAAGGATCATATTAAGACAGCATGCGGAACAAGTACAAAGTCGGCCTGTTCAAGCTGAACCTGTTCGCCGCGGCCGCACTGCTGGCCCTTTGCGCGGCGACCTCGGCGCGGGCGCTGGACACCACGCTGCTTGGTCTGGCCGCGCTATGGCTCGGGATCACCGGCATCGTCATCGAGTTCAGCCACCGCCGCCATGCCTACCGCGCCTGGCTGGTGGTGGCCAGCGTGCTGCTTGCCGCCCTGGTGATACTCTCGCCCGACGCCAACGGTGCCTGGCTGTGGGCCTGGCCTTTCCTGTTGATCCTGCCCCAACCCCAGTGGATGCTGATACTCAACGCCAGCCTTGCCGGGATAAGCTGGTGGAGCCTGATCACCCAGATGAGCCTTCACCATTGGGGCCTGGCTGGCGCGCTCTTGCTGTGTCTGTGCTTTCTTGCGATCGGACGTGCGCTGCCGGGCGGACATTCGCAACGCCTGATGCGCAGGAGAGCCCGTCTGGCGCCCGGACTGCCGCTGTGGTCGGCCAGCCAGCTGGAACGCGACCTGGCTCGGGAAAACAGCCGCGCCACCCGTGACGGCGTCCACGCCGAACTGGTGGTGATCCAGATCCATGGACGTTCTCTGTGGCGGGTCGCCCAGGACATCTGCACACGCATCAAGCGGTTCGAGAACGCCTATCGTCTCAACGGACGTACCGTCGCCGTGATGCTGACCAGTCGAGACGCCGTGCAGGCCAGGCAACGACGCCAGGAACTGCTGGAAGACATCGCCGTGCCGATCACGGTACGCACCGTTTCGATTGCCAATCTGGACAACCTGCCCATGGTGCTGGCGGCCCTGGACAAGCAGTGCCCTGTCACCCAGGTGGTGGAGGACGACGCATGATCGAGCCACCCCAGTGGGTCCGTTCCTGGCGCGTCTGTGCCGATGTCATGGGGACCTTGCTGCTGGCGTCACTGGCCCTGTGGCACTATCTGCTCGGGCAATACGAGAGCATCCTGCTGCCGGCGTCCCTGAGTTGCCTGATGGCCGTGATCACGGTCTTCGATACCAGAAGAGCCTCGCGCGTCTCGAACTATCTGCTGCTGCTGTGCGGCTGCCTGGCCCTTTATGACCAGACGGTGCTGCAGGCATCGTTCGACGCCTTCTGGATCAGCGTACCTATCACCCTGATCCTGCTGGTACTGCCCTTCGGCCCTGCTCTGGTGCTGGCGCTGGCCGTCATGCCGATCTGGCTCATGGTGGTCGGCCAGTCTTCGCCAAGCCTCGATCAAATCAAGTTTCTGCTGACCTTCCTTGCGGTCACCTCCCTGGCCGGCTGGGAATACCTGCGTCAGCGCGACCTGAACCGGGCCACCGACCCCAGCGACGTCGACTGCGATGCGATCAATCGCGCCACCCTGCACGAGCGCCTGAACGGGGAGTTCGAGCGCGCCCAGCACCTGGACCAGCGGCTGGCGGTGGTGATCCTGCACCTGCCACAACTGGAAATCGCCAGTGAGCAGTACGGCTCTCGCACTCAGCTAACGCAACTCGACCAACTGTGCCAGGCGGTACGCCTTCACTGCCGTGACCACGATATTCTGGGACGGGAATCCCATGACACCTTCTGGCTGGTACTGCCCAACACCACCGAAAGTGGTGCCATGCTGGTGATCAAGCGACTGGAACAGGCGCTGTCCGAGGTTCGCCTGTCGGACATCGGCCCCTTGACCCTACGCTCACGGCTCTGCGCCCTGAACGCCAAGGAACCCTGGCAGCATTTCGAGCAGCGACTGGCTCGCCGCAGCGAGGCACTGGCCGTCACTCCCCTCCCACCCGGTCGCTCCTGACCACCCTGTCTGTGGCAGAATGCCGAAACATCACGACGGCCCAACGCAAAGGAGAACAGGGTGGGAAATGCCGGGGACTGGTTGATTCAGTGGGCGCCTTCGCCCGGACTGTTGCTGCTGCTGATCTTTACCATCGCGCTGGTGGAGTCGCTTGCCCTGATCGGCGTGGTGGTGCCCGGCGTCGTTCTGATCACCGCCGGCGCCTCCCTGGCCGGCCACTACGACATCGCGGTTGGCTGGGTCATCGCCTGTGCCTTTGCCGGTGCCGTGGTGGGAGACGGCGCCAGCTACGCCATCGGCTATCGCTACCGTGAACAGGTCACCGCCATGTGGCCGCTGTCGCATCACCCGGAGTGGCTGGCCCGGGGTGCACGATTCTTCCAGCGTCATGGTCCTCTTTCAGTGCTGCTGGGGCGATTCGTCGGACCGGTCCGCCCCATCGTGCCGCTGGTGGCGGGCATTCTGCGCATGCCGCCGACGACCTTCACCTGGGCCAATCTTGGCTCCGCCCTGCTGTGGGCACCGGCCTACATCCTGCCCGGTTATCTGCTGGGTCGAACCTGGCAACAGTGGCTGGCATTGCCGGACGACCTGCACCCCTGGCTGACAGCGCTCGGCGTCACCGTGGCGGTGCTGGCGCTGCTGTTCTCGCTGGTCCGCCACCACGCCTCGCCTCAGGGCCTGCTGTACCGTAGCTTCGCCTGGTTCAGCCATCACCTGCCCGGCGGGAGGCGCCTGTGGCAGGCCCTGGCCCCCCACCACGAGGAAGAGCCTCCCCTGGCCAGTTGGCTGTTGCTCCTGGGTGCACTGACCGCGCTGAGCGCCTGGACGCTGGTCGTGCTCCAGGCAGACGGACCGCTGATGATGGATACGCGGCTTCACGCCTTGATCGGCGGGCTCGAGCTACCCGGACTTCTGGCGCTGTCCGAGACACTGGCCGAGGCGGGAGATACCCTCGGCGTGGCGGCATTGGCACTGCCCTGGCTGGTGTGGCTGGCCAGCCGCCGTCACTGGGCGGCACTGGGCCACGTGAGCGCTGGACTGATTGCCATCGCCACGCTCAACACCCTGGGCAAGGAGGTGATCGGCCGCCTTCGTCCGGATGCCCCTGACTATCTCGCCCACTCTCTGTCCTATCCCAGCGCCCACACCTCGACGGCGGTGGTCCTGTACGGCATGGCGGCCGCCTTTATCGCCCAGACGCTGCCACGCCGCCAACGCTTCTGGCCCTACTGGGTGGCGATCGCCATCGTCGTGCCCATGGCATTGTCACGTATCGTGCTGGGCGTGCACTGGCTGAGCGATCTCGTCGGGGGTGCCCTGCTTGGCCTGGTGGTCTGCGCCATGGTTCAACTGGCCTGGCTCAGGCGGGACCGGACGGCCCTGACGCCGTGTCCATTACCGGCACTGCTGCTTGCCTCGCTGGCCCTGGTCAGCGCACGCATCCTGTGGCTGCCGCCGGTATAGGAAGGTGACACGCCCCCGAACCGACACCTCTGGCAAGGCGGGCCCGGGGCCTTGTCCAGACAGCGATGAGTGCCGGCACTTTCCAGCCAGGCCCTAGCCCAGCGCCAGCCACAGGCCCACACCAATCATCAAGGTCCCGGCGATGCGGTTGAGCAACCGTACACTGCCCCCACGTGCGAGCAGGTGACGCAGACTCTTGCCGCCGCTGGCGTACAGCAGAAGGCAGGTGAACTCGAGACTCAGGATCACCAGAATCAACCCCGCCAACTGGGTCAGCACCGGCCGCGCCGGATCGATAAAGGGCGGCAGCAATGCCACGAAAAAGGCCCAGCCCTTGGGGTTGGCGACCGCAGTGACAAAGCCCTGCATGGCCAGCTCCCGTCGCTTCGGCGGCGCGGTATCCTCAAGATTGTCAGGGATCGCCATGCGCCCCCGTGAGCGCCACATCAGCCACCCCAGATAGACCAGGTAGGCCCCGCCCAGCCACTTGAACAAGGCAAACAGCGCCGGCAGCTTGAGCATCAGTGCCGCCACCCCCGCACCGGCGGAGAAGGCCACCAGCCCCACGCCAACCAGCTCCCCCAGCATCATCCACAGCGCCCGCTTCACCCCCTGGGTCATGCCCAGCACCATGGCCAGGGTCATGCACATGCCTGGCGTCAGCGAGACCAGAAAGAAGGTCGGAACGAACACAGAGAGAACGGACAGACTGGGCATGGATTTCCTTATCCCGAGCAGCGCTGGAGAGGTGTCTGACGGCGCGAGGTGATGATGGTGCCAGGTGATGATGGTGTCCTGTGATGACGATGCCAGCTACGCACTCAGTCGCCGACGGTGGACCCGGAGGACCCCTCGCCCCACCTTGGCATAAGCTGATGATCGATACCCAGCTGATTGAGGATGCGCGCCACGATGAAGTCGATCAGATCATCGATGCTCTGCGGCTGGTGGTAGAAGCCGGGTGCTGCGGGCAACACCACCGCCCCCATACGGGTCAGACTGAGCATGTGCTCCAGGTGAATCGCCGAGAATGGCGTCTCCCGGGGCACCAGCACCAGGCGGCGGCGTTCCTTTAGCGCCACATCGGCGGCGCGCTCGATCAGATTGTTGCTGGCGCCACAGGCCACCGCCGACAGTGTTCCCGTCGAGCACGGGCAGATCACCATGGCACTGCTGGCGCCGGAGCCCGACGCCACCGGGGCCATCCAGTCCTCACGGCCAAAGCAGCGGATCTGGCCCTCGGCCGCCGAGAACCGCTCGCTGAGCGCCTCGGCCAGCAGCGCCGGGCGTGGCGGCAACGACACCTCGGTCTCGGTGGCGATGACTAGATGGGCGGCCTTGGAGATCATCACCCACACCTCGTGTCCCGCCGACACCAGCGCCTCGATCAGCCTGAGTCCGTACTGGGCGCCGGAGGCGCCGGTCAGGGCCACGGTCACCGGGGGGTTGAAGCCTTCAGCCATGAGCGGCCTCCAGCGCCTTGAGCAGGCGCTCATGGATGCCGCCGAAGCCGCCGTTGGACATCACCACGATACGATCATAAGGGCGCGCCTGTGCCACCAGATCGGCGACCAGCGCATCGATGTCACCACGACGGTGCGCCGGTATCGGCGAGGCCTCGACCAGCGCCTCCACCGACCAGTCCAGCCCCTCGGGCTGGTACCACCAGACCTGGTCGGCCTGGGCCACGCTGTCCGCCAGGCGATCGCGCAGGGTACCCAGACGCATGGTGTTGGAACGCGGCTCGATCACCGCCAGCAGGCGACCGCGCTGGGTCGAAGCGCGCAGCCCGGACAGCGTCGCCGCGATGGCGGTGGGATGATGGGCAAAGTCGTCGATCACCTGGACGCCGCCGACCTCGCCGCGCACCTCCTGGCGACGCTTGGGCGTCTCGAAACGCGACAGCGCAGCGGCGCCGCGCGCCAGATCCACGCCGAACACGCTGGCGGCGGCCAGGGCGGCCAGGGCATTGCGGGCGTTGTAGTCACCGGTCAACCCCCAGTCGACCACTGCGTCCTCGTCGACCCCGTCCGGCCGCCGCTGGATCACCCTGAAACGACTGGCATCGTCACGCTCTAGCTCGATGCGCCAGGCCGAGTCCTGCTGCTGCCCCATGCGCGACACCGGTGTCCATGCGCCCTGGGCCAGCACCCGGTCCAGCGCCGGCGCGTCGTCCGCCACCAGCAACTGGCCACGCCCGGGCACCGTACGTACCAGGTGATGAAACTGGCGTTCGATGGCAGCCAGGTCGGGAAAGATGTCCGCGTGGTCATACTCGAGGTTGTTGAGGATGGCGACCAGCGGGCGGTAGTGCACGAACTTGGAGCGCTTGTCGAAGAAGGCGGTGTCGTACTCGTCGGCCTCCACCACAAAGGGCGCCTGCTCGCCGCCCAGTCGCGCCGATACGCCAAAGTTCCTCGGCACCCCGCCGATCAGAAAGCCAGGGGCCAGCCCAGCGCTTTCGAGCAGCCAGGCGGTCAGGCTGGCCGTGGTGGTCTTGCCGTGGGTGCCCGCCACCGCGATCACCGGGCGCCCCGGCAGCACGTGCTCGGCCAGCCACTGGGCACCGGACACGTAGGGCAGGCCACGATCGAGCACCGCCTCGACTTCAGGGTTGCCCCGCGACAGGGCGTTGCCGATCACCACCAGGTCCGGTGTCGTCGTCAGATTGTCGGCGGCGTAACCGCGCATCAGGGCGATGCCGGCCGTTTCCAGCTGGGTGCTCATGGGGGGATAGACGCTGGCATCCGAGCCGCTGACCTGGTGGCCAAGCTCCCGCGCCAACAGCGCCAGGCTGCCCATGAAGGTGCCGCAGATACCGACGATATGAAGATGCATGGCGCCTCCGGTGCGCTGCTGCTGCCCCGTCCCCGAGTCGACGCGCACGGCGCCCCCGGCAGACAACGGCACTCAAGGTTGGCGGCAGCCTAGCATGCCCCGACAAAGGCCTCCAGAGGCGGCGTCACGCCCTCGTCGCTGTTGCCGATCGCCCACTGTTTTACTTCGACGTCGGCGCTCGGCTGCGCCGGGGCATGCCGGTCGGATGCAGGCACCAGGCCGATGGGCTAGAATCGCCGACCATGTTCCGGCGCTGTCCCGGCGATGGTTGCCACGCGATGGCTTGCCACACGATGGCTTTAGTCCGCGAAGGCTTTAGTCCGCGAAGCCCTTCCCGACGAAGGCCTGGCCGACCGCGACGCGCCCACCGATCCTTTCCCTTCGCCACGCCGCGTGGGGACGTTGTTCGTTTCACCGTATTCACGATCCAGAACCAGGAGCCCCACGCCCCATGGCCCAGCACAACGCCTTCTACGCCCAGTCCGGCGGCGTCACCGCCGTGATCAACGCCAGCGCCTGCGGCGTCATCGAGACCTGCCGCCAGAACAGTGATCGCATCGGCAAGGTCTACGCCGGCCACAACGGTATCATCGGCGCCCTGACCGAGGACCTGATCGACGTAAGCCAGGAGTCCGATGACACCATCGCCGCCCTGCGCCACACGCCCGGCGGTGCCTTCGGTTCCTGTCGCTACAAGCTCAAGGACATCGAGAGCCATCGCACCCAGTACGAGCGCCTGATCGAGGTGTTCAAGGCTCACGATATCCGCTACTTCTTCTACAACGGCGGCGGCGACAGCGCCGACACCTGCCTCAAGGTCTCGCAGCTGTCCGAGAAGATGGGCTACCCGCTGACCGCCATCCACGTGCCCAAGACCGTGGACAACGACCTGCCGATCACCGACAACAGCCCCGGTTTCGGCAGCGTGGCCAAGTACATCGCCACCTCGACCCTCGAGGCCTCCATGGACATCGCCTCCATGTGCGCCACCTCCACCAAGGTGTTCGTGCTCGAGGTCATGGGTCGCCACGCCGGCTGGATCGCCGGCGCCGGTGGCCTGGCCGGCCAGGGCGAGGGTGAGCCACCCCACCTGGTGATCTTCCCCGAGATTCCCTTCGACCGTCGCCAGGTGATGGAGCGTGTGGAATACGCGGTCAAGAACTACGGCTACTGCGTGATCGTGGTTTCCGAGGGCGCACGCTACGAGGACGGCACCTTCCTCGCCGACTCGGGTAACACCGACGCCTTCGGACACCGCCAGCTCGGCGGCGTGGCCCCGACCCTGGCCGGCATGGTCAAGCAGGACCTGGGCTACAAGTACCACTGGGCGGTTGCCGACTACCTGCAGCGCGCCGCGCGCCACCTTGGCGCCAAGACCGACGTCGAGCAGGCCTACGCGGTCGGCGTCAAGGCGGTGGAACTGGCGCTCGAGGGGCACAACGCCCAGATGCCGGCGATCAAGCGCGTCAGCGACAACCCCTACCGCTGGGAGATCGAGGCGGCACCGCTGGCCGATGTGGCCAACCGTGAGAAGTTCATGCCGCGCGAGTACATCCGCGAGGATGGCTTCGGCATCAGCGACGCCGGCCGTGCCTACCTGGCACCGCTGATCCAGGGCGAGGACTTCCCTCCCTTCGAGAACGGCCTGCCGAAGATGGCGCGCCTCAAGCTCGCGCGGGTGGAAAAGCGTCTGCCGGCATTCAGCCTGTAACTCAGTCTGTAGCATAGACGCACCACAGCTCGCTGCGGCCCGGCGCTGCATCACGCACGCCCCGCGACCGAGACGCAGCCGACGCGACGCTGGCATTAAAAAAGCCCCGAGGCCTGGCCTCGGGGCTTTTCGTTTGACGCCGCAGGATGTGTCAGGAAGACCGGCTGGCCCCGCCACGGATCACCAAAGCCCCAGGCCTTCTCCGATACACCGACGAGCGCAGGCACTTTTCAGACAAGCCCTAGGCGCTGTCCGAAAAGTCGACGAGCGAAGGTTAGACAAGGCAAAAATCGGTGAGACAGCGCAGTTTACAGGGTGTAAATGAGCATTTTGACCGGGCTGGCGCACCAGCCGATTTTTAACGCCGTATTACCGAGTGCAGGCACTTTTCAGACAAGCCCTAGCGTAGCCACCAGGACAGGATCAACAACACCAGCAACAACCCGGCGATGGCCTGCCACAGGTTGGCGGGTTCCTTCCAGGCACGGATCGAACGACTGGGGGCTTCAGACACCTGCTGGCGACCGGGCCGCACGCTATAGAGAAATTCCGACAGGCGCCGAAAACGCAGCGATCGCTGCGGGTCCAGGGCGCGTTTTAAGGCCTCGTCGAGCTCCGCGCTGACGTCTGGCCGGTAATGACGCACGCTGCGATAGCTCAGCTGCTCGAGATCGGTATGACTGCGCAGCTGATGGGTCGGCACCGCGTAGGGCAGACGTCCGCTGATCAACCAGTACACCGTGGACGCCAGGGCGTACTGGTCACTGCGCCGGCCGACCTCGTCATCAAGGGCATACTCAGGCGCACTGTGTTCATTGAGCCCCACCTGGGCCACCAGCCGGCGGGAGCGGCGGTGCCCGTCGACATCGCGCAGATGGCAGGCGCTGAAGTCGGTCAGTACCACGCGCCCCTGATCATCGATCAAGACGTTGTCTGGATGGACCTGCTGGTGAATCAGGTCACGGTGATGCAACGCCTGCAGCGCCTTGCCCAGCTGCAGCGCGATGTCGAGTCGTTGACCGAGACTGGCACGCGGATAGCGCGCGACCCACTCGCTCAAGGTCATGCCATCGACGTAACGCATCAGGTAATAGAGATGACGGCGGGACCGGGAAGGCTCGACCACGCTGACCACGAAGGGCGAGTGAACCCTCTCCACCACCCACTGTTGCAGCAGGAAGTGCTCCAGGTAGGCGTTTCGATTCGACAGCTCAGGACTTGGCGCCTTGAGCACACAGACCCGCTCGGTATCCACATCGCGCACCCGGTAGACCCGTGAGTGGGCGGTGCGTGACATCACCGCTTCCACCACCAGTCCGTCGATCTGGTCACCCACCGCAAGCTCGGGGGGAATCGGCAGATCCCCGTACAGCCGACTGGGAGCGTCGCTGGCCGCATCAGGCAGTTCATCCACCCTGACCAGTTGAAAGCAGAAGGGGTCACTGCCGTAGCCCCGCTCACGAGCCCTGGAGCTTGCCGCCTCGGCCAGGCGCTCACAGGCCGCGTCCAGGTCACTGGCATCTTCGCGAATCAGCCGCACATAGTCGGAGGGCATCAGGGTCCCACGCACCCCCTGGGTGGTGAACAGAAAGATGTCCCCCTGCTTCAGCGGCCACTCCGAATAGTCGATGTCGATGCCGACATCCATGCCCAGCGCCCTGGCCGGGTAGCGATAGCCCCCCAGGTCGGTGACGTGGTCGCGGCTCAACTGCTCGAACTCGGCTCCCCGAAGCCGAAACACTAGGGTGTCACCTACATGAAAGAGGTGCGCACAACGGTCCTTGAACACCACCGTCGACAACGACGACACATAGCTGCCGTCCTCCATCTGGCGGGTCATGCCATGACACCAAGCGTTGAGCGCACGCATCACTCGCTGGGCCGACGCCTTGATGGTCCAGTGCGCCGGAGTCGCGTAGTAGTCGTTGAGAAATCCACGCACGCTGAGATCTCCCGCCTGCTTGGCCAGGGCATGGCCTGAGGCTGAATCGCTGATCAGCGCGCAGGCGCCCTTGGGCTCGCCCTCTTCCGGCAGGCGCACCGACATCGAACTGCGCTGCCGATGGCGTTCGGGCGCCACAAAGGCTTGCCCATAACTCAGAGCGAGACGTGCGGTGGCCAAGATCACCTCCTGTGACTCCAGCGTTGATGACGCGACAAGACGTGGGCCAGGGGGCCGACGCCTTCACCGGCGGTATGATACACACCGAATCCCTGATATGCCTGACAAGTCGCCTTTGGCTTTGTTTACTGTGCTTTAGTGGCACCTCACCCCGGCGTCTCGTCCCATGGTTGTCTTGCGCGCCTTGTTGCAGCGCGTCAAGATACGCCCACCATATTGGTAATCCCGTCACGGGGTTCGTATAATCCGACGGATTTTTTTCCGCCGCCCAGGCGGACATCCGCCCAACGAAGGACGCGAGCATGAACTTCGACAACATCCCCGCCGGCAAGGAACTCCCCAACGACCTCTTCGTCGCCATCGAGATTCCCGCCAATCACGCCCCGGTGAAGTACGAAATTGACAAGGACATGGGTGCCCTGCTCGTCGACCGCTTCATGGCGACGCCGATGTTCTACCCGGCCAACTACGGCTTCATTCCGCACACCCTGGCAGACGACGGCGACCCCCTGGACGCCCTGGTGGTCACCCCCTACCCCGTCGCACCCGGCAGTGTCATCCGCGCCCGTCCGGTGGGCATCCTCAACATGACCGACGAAGCCGGCGAAGACGCCAAGCTGGTGTGCGTCCCGCACCCCAAGCTGTCCAGCCTCTACGACGATGTTCAGGAGGTCACCGATCTGCCCGAGCTGCTGCGTCAGCAGATCGCCCACTTCTTCGAGAACTACAAGGATCTCGAGAAGGGCAAGTGGGTCAAGGTGGAATCCTGGGAAGGTGTCGAGGCCGCCCGCAAGGCCATCGAAAAGTCCGCCGCCGCCTACACCAAGGCCTGAGCATCGGCGCAGACGCGCCAGCGACGGTTGCTTCCCCAGGCCACGCCTGGTCCTGGGGAAACGTCAAAAAAAGCCGCCCGGATTCGGGCGGCTTTTTTGCTGTGCCTGTTACTGTGCCTGTCTGGCGGGCTGGACGCTGCGCTCTTCCGCCTGCGCATCAACGGCTGCTGCTGCGGTCCTCGAGCGCCCGGGAGTTCAGCCTCGCGTTCTCAGCAGGGCAAAGCAGGCGGTGCACATCACCAGATAGGCGCTGAAGGTATGGGGGTCACGAAACATCGTCTGGGTCAGGCCGAACCCCGCATACATCACCACGATCAGCGCGCCGGACAGGGCGAGCACACGACACTGGCCATCGCCATGATCGAGGCGACGCACAAAGCTCGCCAACGGAATCCCATAGAACAGCAGCAGCAGCGCCACCCCCGCAAGGCCACGTCGAGCGGCGGTGTCCAGCACGTCACTGTGAAGCTGGAACCCGATTCCGGCCATGCCCTCGGGCAGCCGGCCCGCCGCGACCAGTGTCTCGAGCCAGGCGACCAGACCATCCTCTCCCCAGCCCCAGAGGGGGCGGGCAGCGAACGCATCGCCAGCGATGCCCCACAGATGCCAGCGCAAGCCCGCGTTGGTGTCGACGGCCCCCTGGCGCCATAGCAGGACGATATCCTCGGCCAGTGCCCACAGCCGAGGCAGTGCCACCAGGGTCGCCACGCCGATCGCCAGGGTGACGGTCAGCTGGATGGCGAAGCGCCGGCGGGGTGTAAGCGTCGACCAATAGAAGCGCGCCCGCCGGCCGTGACGCAGGACCAGCACCAGCATCACCAGCGGCAGGGTCAGCCAGCCGCCCCGGGTGCCGGACAGCAGCGAGCCAAGCAGCCCCATCACCGCTCCCAGCGCCGCCCACCAGAGGAACAGGCCGCGCCGCCCTTCACTGACGTTGTCGAGCCACCACACCAGGCTGAGCACCCCGAGCACCAGGCTGAGATTACCAAAGGGAATGGCGTTGATCAGATCGCCAGCCCGACGCTCATCCTCGATCAGTCGGTCATACAGCGCCTTCAGCCCGGATAGCACCGCCCCCAGGGTAATCCCGCGCCACCACCAGTAAAGCGAGGGAGGCCTGGCACGCCATGCCAATAACAAAAGCAGCCCAAGCCAGGGCCACCAGGGCAGTGACGGCACGCTATAACGCGCCAGGGGCGGCCCGCTACGCCCCGCGTCCAACACCAGCTGACAACCGAAAAGCGCCAGCATTGCCACCCATGCAAGGGACTCGGCGTCCCGGGGAAGACTGCGCCGCACCAGCACCGCCATCGCCGCCAGTGACACCAGCAGCATTCCGGTGAACCGATACGCCCAGGGTAGCGTCAGCAGACTGGACAGGAAGACGAACAGTGCCAGCCCCTGGATGGCCGACGAGGACTGCGCCGGCCATCCCCGATAGTGCCTTGCCACACCCGGCGGCGTGCGCATGGCTCAGGCGACGATGCCATGATAGGAGCGATACCAGTCGACGAATCGAGCCGCGCCCTCCTCGACCCCGATGCGCGGCTGATAGCCGGTAGCGCGATACAGTGCAGTGGTGTCGGCCCAGGTCCGAGGAACATCGCCCGGTTGCATCGGCAGGAAGTTGTACTCGGCCTTGCGCCCCAGTGCCGCCTCGATGGCATGGATAAAGTCCATCAGCCCCACCGGGCTACCGTGTCCGATGTTGTAAAGTGCGTAGGGTGCACTGCTGCGATCCGGTGAGTCGTCGACCACGCCGACGTCGGGGTCCGCGCTGGGGACCACTTCCAGCAAGCGCACGATGCCCTCGACGATGTCGTCCACATAGGTAAAGTCCCGCGACATCTCCCCGTGGTTGTAGACGTCGATCGGACGACCTTCGAGGATCGCCTTGGTGAACAGGAACATCGCCATGTCCGGTCGCCCCCAGGGGCCGTAGACGGTGAAGAACCTGAGTCCGGTGGTCGGCAATCCGTAGAGGTGGGAGTAGGTGTGCGCCATCAGCTCGTTGGCCTTCTTGGTCGCGGCGTAGAGGCTGACAGGATGGTCGACATTGTCGCGTGTGGCGAAGGGCACCACCTGATTCATGCCGTAGACAGAGCTGGACGAGGCATAGAGCAGGTGCTCTACCTGCTGGTGCCGGCATCCTTCGAGCACATTGAGATGCCCCACCAGATTGGCATCCACGTAGGCGTGGGGATGGGTCAAGGAGTACCTTACCCCCGCCTGTGCCGCCAGGTGCACGACACGATCGAACCGCTCGTCGGCAAACAGCCGGTCGACACCCTCGCGATCGGCCAGATCCAGCCGCACGAAACGTACGTTCTGCAGCTTTTCTAGACGTGCCAGCCGCGCTTTCTTCAAGGACACGTCGTAGTAGTCATTGAGGTTGTCCACACCGACCACCTCAAGCCCGTCACGGGCCAGACGTGCGGCCAGCGTCGAGCCGATGAACCCTGCCATCCCGGTAACAAGCACCTTCATCTGTTCCCTACTCCCATGGTGCTGGCAAGATCCGTCCACGGCACTCTCGCCACGTTTGACCGCCGTACTGTAGACGCCCTGAACCGAACACCAACAGGGCATCACTAGTCCGACGACTGGTCAATATCTAATGCTCTACGGCAAAGTCTCTAATAATATTTGCCGTATCAATCAACCGCGTTTCTCCTCCCACCAACAGACTACAACTGCACACTTTTTAACTTCCTGCACAGTAAATCTTACGAAACCCCTGCATACCCGCCATTATCAACACCTTTGCATTGACTTCAATGGAGGAGGAACACATTTCCCTTGGACATCTAAGAATTTCGCCGCCATGACGTGACTCATTTCATACCCTCACTTCATACGCACACCACTAATTTCACGCATGAAAATGACTTCTCTAAATCTCGTTAACCAATTATCAAAACCATCAACCAATGGGATTTTTTTGACGCTGGTTAAATATTTCAATGCAGATATGATGCAGGAAAGGAATAGCACGTCGCAAAGCCAATCCAGACAACGAGGAAACAGCACAGTCGTCCAAACAAAATCCTAAAATATGGACGATTTTCCAAGCAGGGGATCCCTACCATGGGCAACATGATCGAAGCCGCCTTGCGACTCCCTCGTCGCAAGAAAAGGATATTTCAGCTCGTCGCCGATATCATGCTTATCGAGACCAGCCTCGTCGTATCCATGGCTATCAATGGGCTTTTTGGCGCTTTTGTGCGCGCCCCTTCCGCCTACGCCTTGAATGTACTTGTCACGGCGATATCCCTGGTCGTCTTTATCAAGCTAGGCCTCTATCGCGCCGTACTCAGATACGTCGGAAGCCGCGCTATCGTGACCCTGTTCATTGGCGTCGCCACCTCGACGCTGGTGCTTGACCTGCTTGGCCGCGCGATATTCTCCCCGCTTCCTGCAGGTGTCCTTTTCGACTATTTCCTGCTCAGCCTGCTGCTGACCGGCGGCACGCGTTTTGCCCTGAGAAGCCTCTACCAGCATCGTCTGATGAAGGACAAGCCCAGGGTGCTTATCTATGGTGCGGGCTCTGCAGGCTGCAAGCTGGTGGCCTCTCTTCGCCAGGGAAGTGACTACCTCCCGGTGGCCTTCGTCGATGACTGGCGCGGCATGGAGGGTACCCATGTCGAAGGTCTCGAGGTCCACTCTCCTCGTCATATTGCAAAGCTGGTCGAGCGCCTAAACATCGAAAAGATCCTGCTCGCCATTCCCAGTGCCAGACGCAGACGTCGCCAGGAGATAGTGGCGTCACTGGAACCCCTCAATATCACGATCCAGACCATTCCACGCCTGGATGATGTGGTGCAGGGCAGAGCGAAGATCGAAGATATTCGTGACGTCAGTGTCGAAGAACTGCTGGGCCGTGACCCGGTCCCCCCGCGACAGGATCTGATGGACGCCAATATCCGCGACCAGGTGGTCATGGTGACCGGTGCCGGCGGCTCGATCGGGTCGGAATTGTGCCGACAGATACTGGCTCAACGTCCACGCCAACTGCTGCTCTTCGATAGCTGCGAGTACTCGCTGTACCAGATCGAACAGGAGCTTCTGGGGTTCCTGGACAGCCTGAGCCTTGCTGTTGAGCTGAAGCCATTTCTCGGCACGATCCAGGATCAGAAGCGTCTTCGCATCATCCTGCAGGGCTTCAAGGTGGACACCATCTACCATGCCGCCGCCTACAAGCATGTGCCCATGGTCGAGCACAACATGGTCGAAAGCCTCAAGAACAATACCTTTGGCACCCTGGCCGCTGCGCGAGCGGCGATCGACAGTGGGGTATCGACCTTTGTGCTGATTTCCAGCGACAAGGCGGTGCGCCCCACCAACGTCATGGGCACCAGCAAGCGCCTCGCCGAGCTGGTCTGTCAGGCGCTGGCCGAGCAATCGTCGACCACCCGCTTCTGCATGGTGCGCTTCGGCAACGTGCTGGGTTCCTCCGGCTCGGTGATTCCCCTGTTCCGGCGCCAGATTCAACAAGGTGGCCCGGTCACCGTGACCCATCCCGAGATCACCCGCTACTTCATGACCATCCCGGAAGCGGCGCAACTGGTCATCCAGGCAGGCGCCATGGGCCAGGGGGGAGACGTGTTCGTGCTGGACATGGGGCAACCGGTGAAGATTCTCGATCTCGCCAGGCAGATGATTCGGCTGTCGGGGCTGGAGCCTCGCACGGCCGACAACCCCCATGGCGAGATCGACATCGTCTTCACCCAACTACGTCCCGGCGAAAAGCTCTACGAGGAGTTGCTGATCGGACAGAACGACCAGCCCTCGGAGCACCCTCGGATCATGACCGCCAACGAAGGCTACTGGTCCTGGTCGCAACTGGCCCCCTACCTGGAGCAACTGCGCTCGGCACTGGACAGCGCTGAACTCGAGCGCGTGAGGGAACTGCTGCGCCTGCCGCCCACCGGTTACAGCCCTACCGGGGGTATCGCCGATCTTGTCTGGCGCCAGCACATGGCCCAGCCAGCCTCACCGACACGACGACTCGCTGGCGCCGCAGACCCCAGTCCTGCCCCCCTTGCGCTTGCGGCAAAGCCACTCTAGCGCCGATCCCCCAGGTTCTGCTGACACGAGGCCCCCATGGAACATTCACTGACGCTGGACAAGGCACGCATCGCGGTCATCGGGCTTGGCTATGTCGGCCTGCCGCTGGCGGTCGAATTCGGCAAGCGCTACCCCACTCTGGGCTTCGATATCAGTGCCGAGCGTATCGCTCAGTTGCACGACGGTATCGATACCACGCGAGAAGTGACACCAGGCGAGCTGAACCTGGCGCCGCTGCTGAGTTTCACCTATCAGCCGGCCAGGCTGGCCGACGCCAATGTCTACATCGTCACGGTCCCCACCCCGATCGACGCCCAGCACAATCCCGACCTGACACCGTTGCTGGGGGCCAGTGCCACGGTGGGCAGGGTGATTGCCAAGGGTGATATCGTGATCTTCGAGTCGACGGTCTATCCTGGCGCCACCGAGGACGAGTGCATCCCGGTCATCGAGAAGCTGTCCGGGTTGCGCTACAACCGCGACTTCTTCGCCGGCTACAGCCCGGAGCGCATCAATCCCGGTGATCGCGAGCATCGGGTCACCAACATCCGCAAGGTGACCTCCGGCTCGACGCCGGCCAGCGCCAACTTCGTCGATGAGCTCTACGCCTCGGTCATCACCGCCGGCACCTTCCGGGCCAGCTCGATTACCGTGGCCGAGGCCGCCAAGGTCATCGAGAATACCCAGCGCGACGTCAACATCGCCTTGATCAACGAACTGTCCATCATCTTCGAGCGTCTGGGCATCGACACCGAAGAGGTGCTGGAAGCGGCCGGCACCAAATGGAACTTCTTGCCCTTCCGTCCTGGCCTGGTGGGCGGGCACTGCATCGGCGTGGACCCCTACTATCTGACCCACAAGGCGCAGCAGGTTGGCTACCATCCCGAGGTCATCCTGTCCGGCCGCCGTATCAATGACGGCATGGGCGCCTACGTGGCCAATCAGTTGATCAAGTGCCTGGCCAAGCGACGCATCCATGTGCAGGATGCCCGGGTACTGATCATGGGCCTGACGTTCAAGGAGAACTGCCCGGACCTGCGCAATACCCGTGTCATCGATATCATCGACGAGCTGCGCGAGTTCAACGTGGCGGTGGACGTGCTCGACCCCCACGTGGACCGTGACGAGGCGGTGGCCGCCTTTGGCCTTCGCCCTGTCGACGAACCGGAACCCGGCGCCTACGACGCCGTCATCATCGCCGTCGCTCACCACGAATTCCGTGATATCGGGGTCGAGCGAATCCGCGGCTGGGGCAAGCCGGAACACGTGCTGTATGACCTCAAGTATCTGCTGCCCAAGGGCGCGGCGGATCTGCGCCTCTAGCCTTTGTCACTACGCCTGGGGGCATCTGTATCTGCGCCTCTAGCGTCCGTAGCCACGCCCGGGCATCTTGCAGCGGCCATCGCCTTGCGTCCCTTCCTTCCGCTGCCGCCTGGCCAATCGCTGAGGCGGCGCAGGTGCAAGAGGTGCCCGGCAGACAGCCAAAATGGTGCCCCAGAAACGCAATGGGCAAGACCCGAAGGCCCTGCCCATTGCGGTTTTTCCAGAGGCGTAGCCGCGGCCACGCTCAACAGCGTTCCACAGGCTCAACAGACTGACGTCGACAGCCCCACAGCGACAACGTCACTCGGGACAGAGTGCAGGCTGCGTTGCCCGCGCCATGACCTCCTCGAGCACCCGACAGGTCTTGTCCATCTGTTCCTCGGTCAGGGTCGGATGGATCAGCAGCATCAGGCTGGTCTCTCCCAGTTCCCTGGCCACCGGCAACGGCCGCGCCGGGCGCCAGGGAGTGTTGTCGAAGGCGCGTTCCCGGTAGACCTCGGAGCAGCTGCCACTGAAACAGGGCACCCCCTGGGCATTGAGACACTGCATGATGGCGTCGCGGCTCCAGCCCTCGGCCAGGCGTTCGGGACGGACAAACACATAGGCCTTGTAGCCGGCATGGACGATGTGTTCGGGCGGACGCGGAGCCCGCAGTCCCGGACAGCGATCGGCGGCGTCGAGAATGGCGTAAAGATTGGCGCGGCGGCGCTGACTCCACTGAGCCATGCGCGCGAGCTGGCGTCTTCCCAGCACCGCCTGCATCTCGGTCATCCGCCAATTGGTACCGAAACTGTCGTGCAGCCAGCGGAACCCCGGCGGGTGGGCCCGCTCATGGACCGCTTCCCAGCTCTTGCCGTGGTCCTTGTAGGCCCACATACGCCGGTACAGCCCAGGGTCGTCGGTGGTGACCATGCCCCCTTCCCCGCCGGTGGTCATGATCTTGTCCTGACAGAATGACCAGGCCGCCACATCACCGAAGGTGCCGACGCTGCGGCCACGATAGCGCGCACCGTGTGCCTGGGCGCAGTCCTCGATGATGGAAAGACCAAAGGTCTGCGCCAGTTCACCGAGGGCATCCATGTCACAGGGCCAGCCCGCCAGATGGACGGCGACGATGGCGCGGGTGCGTGGGCTCAGGCACTCCTCGACGCTGGCGACCGACAGGTTCTGAGAGTCACGCTCGATGTCGGCAAACACCGGGGTAGCGCCCGCATTGACGATGGCCGACACCGACGCCAGGAAGGTCCTGGGGGTCACGATCACCTCATGCCCTGGTCCGATATCCAGGGCATGCAGCGCCAGATCCAGCGCCAGGGTGCCGTTGGCTACGGCGACAGCGTGGTGGGCGCCTGTCCAGGCGGCGAATTCGCGTTCGAACTCGCGGCCCTCGTCGCCGGTCCAGTAATTGACGCGTTGACTCAGCAGCACGCGCGATACCGCCTCGGCGTCGCCTTCATCGAAGCAGGGCCAGGGTGCGAAGGGGCCATTGAGCATAGGGGCTTTTCTCTACGGAGGTCTTGTCGGGGTACCACCGGCTGGGGCTTGTCTGAAAAGTGCCTACGCTCGGTAATACGGCGTTAAAAATCGGATCAACATGCTCATTTACACCCTTCTACGGAGGTCTTGTCGGGGCGTCCCCGGATACGAAGATGGGACGCTGTCGTAAACTCGCTCCCACTCAGCGCACGTGGCGTGACTCATGGTCGAGTCGATGGTCCAGAAGCTGGTTCGGAAGCTGTTTCGGAAACTGTTTCGGTCGATGCTTCAGAGGACGGTGCAGACGGCAGGCTACCGATCTGCGCCGGAAGGCCGATCCGCTGGTACAACTGCCGATACTGCTCAACCACCTGATCAAGTCCGAACTCGCTCACGATGCGCTCTCTTGCCTCTCGTCCCCGTTCCCGGCGCCTGTCGGCAGGTTCGTTCAAGGCTTCCAGCAAGGCCCGGGCGAGGGCCTGGCTATCTCGTGGTGGCACGATGCGTCCGCTGGTACCGAGGATGTAGTCGCTGTCACCGACATCGGTCGCCACACAGCTCAGTTCGCAGGCCATGGCCTCCGCCAGGGCATTGGGGAAGGCCTCGAGCCATGAACTCTGACAGAACACATCCATCGCCTGCATCAGCTCACCCACGTCGTCTCGCTCACCCGTCAGCAAGAAGCGCGAGCGGTACTCGTCCGGCACGATGCCGGCCAGCTCCGGCGCATCGAAATCGACGCCACGACCGACCACCAGAAAGCGTGCCAGAGGCATTCGTTCGGCGACGGTGACGCAGGCCCGCAACAGATTGGGATGATCCTTGATCGGGTGGCATCGGGCCACATGCCCCACCACCCGTTGTTCATCGGTGAACCCCAGACGCTTCCGCACCTGTTGCCGGCTGGCCGAATCCGGCGCCACGGCGGCGGTATCGAAGCCGTTGGGAATGACCAGTACTGCGTCATCGCGGAAGCCGAAGTCGCGATGTTGCCGCCGAGACAGGCGACTGTTGAAGACGATCGCCCCGGGCCCGCCCGAGAGCCGTCGGTTGGCGCGAATGGCCCACCGGGTCAATGGTTTGTGGCGCTCGATCTGGTAGAGGCACTGGCGCACGTTCCAGCTCACCGCCGGCCGCTGGCGGCACAGGCGAGCCGCCATGCTGGCCATGAGGTTGCCGTGGTACATCCAGCCCTGAATGACGTCAGGGGCGAAACGTCGCACCAGAGCACCCAGACGAGGCAGGGTCCAGGGCGCGGGAATTCCCTGGCGCATGCCAAGGGCATGGACCTCGATGCCCAGCTCGCGAATACGTGGCCCGTAGCTACCCTCGTCCATCAGGGCGATCACTGCGACCTCGTCCGGGGCACTGACGCCTGCGGCCAGCAGATTGTAGAGATTTCGCTCCGCGCCACCGGTACCGAGTCCGGTGATGACATGAAGTACACGCACAGACATGGGCAGACACATCCTGTGATGGGCAAGAAAGCGACAACAACGCAGTCGCTCAGGGAAACCGAAGAGGCGCCACGGAAATGGCGGTGGCCGAGATTTGCCGCGGATGGCCCGAGCACAGAGCCTTGCGCAGGGGCATCAGAACTCAGCCCAGCGACGCCATCGACGATACGCCGCTGTTCAGGCGAACAAGGTAGCGCTCGACGGCCAGTTCGGCGCCAAAATCGGCGGCGCGCTGGTGAACCGGTGGATGCTCGTCACGCGACAGCACTTCCTCGAGCGCGTCTGCAAGCGCTTCGCTGTCGCCCATGGGAATCAGCCGCCCCCAGCGCCCGCCCTCGAGAATTTCCTGAGGGCCCGAGGGGCAGTCAGTCGCTACCACCGGGGTGCCGCAGGCCATCGCCTGGATCAGCACGCTAGGCAACCCCTCGGCGTAGGACGACAACGCGAAGACCCGGGCCTTGCGCATATACACAAAAGGATTGTCGACGAACCCGGGCAGCGATACGGCGTCAGCCACCCCGAGACGATGCGCCTGGTCAAGCAGCGTGTCTCGCAGCGGTCCTTCGCCGAGAATCGTCAGTCGCACCTCTCGGTGCTCATGGCGCTGACGCAGGCGTGCCAGAGCGTCGATCAGCACGTCGAAACCCTTCTGTTCGATCAAGCGTCCCACCGCGACGATGCCGACTTCGCCGATATCCTCCACCGACGACTCGGCGAGCTGCACCAGCCGCTTGTCGACGATGGGATTGAAGATGACCTCGATCCGAGAGGGGGCCAGCGCCAGGCCTCTGGCCAGGTCATCGGCGACACCTTGGGAGACCGCTACCACGGCGTCGGCTCGCAGATAGGCATGGCGCATCAGCCGCCGCATCACCCGGGCATTGAATCCGGTGTTTCTGGCGGTCACTGCAAAATAGTTGGTGTGCTCGGTCACCACCAGTCGACAGTCGAGGCGGGCCAGCGCCCGCGCCGCCACCGCCACCACGTTGGCGTGGCCCATCGCCGACAACAGGGCAGCGGGCCGCTCGCGCTTTAGATAGCGCACCAGCGCAGGCAGACTGCTGGCGACCCTGGAGGCGCCCAGGCTGACGTGGTGTATGCCGGGGGCGATCTCCGCCTGGTAGACGTTCTCGTCGCTGGCGGTGACCAGGTCCACATCATGCCCGGCCGCAACGAAGCCATTGGCAAGCAGCACCATGACCCGCTCCGCGCCGCCGCCCCGCAGCGACGGCAGAAACAAGGCAATTTTCATAAGGAGCGCATCCCATTAATTATTTTTCCGCTCATTCGTCTGTGCATTGGCTATCGGAGAAGGAAAGAACGACGCACGTAAGATAGCAGCAAGAAAAAAGCGTTTTTCACATTGTCATAAAACGGATACATTACAATACTTTGCAAGATAGCTTTTGGAGATGGTGCTTTCCTGTCATAGTTCCTAAGTTTTAACGAAAGAATATCTCTTTTACGGTCCGACAATCGATGTTTATCGCAAAACAGGACGTAGGCCGCGCGAATTTTTTCGACCTTTTGAGAACTTATACGGTGAAACCCATGACTTACATCCATGATATATCCGTCCATATCCGAACACTGCGCCGTACCGGCTGACAGCAGCAGAAGTCTATACCAGCACTCGTAGTCCTGCCACGCTGGAAAGTTCGGATCGTACCCTCCTACCTCCTGCAACAATGATGTCGACGTAAAGACCTGATTCCCGACCCAGTTATTGCATATCAAAATATCGGCGTTTCTAATATGGCACTTTTTCCTCTTTCTTTTTACGCCCCCACCCTCCATCAAAACACGCTGGTGGGAATATAAAAAAACTACACCAAGCGAGCGTTTTTCCCAATTTTTTACGAAACATTCGATGTACCAAGGAAGTAGATAATCATCGTCATCAACTCCAGTAATCAACTTTCCCTTCGCCGAAAAAATAGCGGTATTACGGCTTCCACAGGCCCCTGGCTCTTTCGAGTTCTTCAAGACTCTCAGTCTTTCATCCCTGCGAGATACAACTTCCAGATATTCCAGACTTCCATCATTTGAGCCGTCGTCGACCACAATTACGTCCAGTCTCCTGTATGACTGATTCAGTATCGACTCGAGGCACCTCTCCAAAAGATGACGCCTATTTTTGGTCGGAACATATACTGTAACAATTGGTGTTTCCAAGATTGATGTTTCCAAGGCGCCTCCCCGCAGTCGAAGCTGACAGTCATTAGCGAAGCTTTAAAACTATATTTCTAACATGCTTCTACACATCAGGTAGGTGTAACAGTTCACCAAGGTACCTTAGCCCTTTCCCACTATAACCATCATCCATATTTGCGGAGAGGGTGAAAGTCATTTCGCCGAGCAACAGGCGCCCCTTCTCAATATAGGAGTCAACACGAACATAAGGAAATGGCGAAGAAAGTTCTTTATCACATGCCAACATAGCGTCCAGACACTCGGGTTTCTTCAGAAGTTTCTCGTCCATAATTACGGGGACGTCCTCTTCAGGGAAGGTTTTTCATGACACTCGACAACCAACGGATTCTTGCAATACAGCTTCAGCCATTGAAGCTTTTCATCAAACTTCCTGGGAGCGCGCAAGTCAAGACGCCTTCCAGCAACCTTGTAATGCAGCAACTTTGTAGCCCAAACACTGGAAACTCTATCGACCAGCCCAAATATCATAGTCCAGCACCGGGCCTGCAAAATGTATGAAAGTTTCGACAGTGTCATCCAGAGCCTCCACATCACCAACAAACACAAAATATCGCTTAAAATTTTTAAATGAGACGATCCTTGCAACAACATCCAGTAATCTCGACAAGATCTCCGAGATACCTCTGCCCATATTCATTATATCTTGATGACATGTTACCACCAGGCGTAAACGTCATCTCGCCAAGGATTGCTTTTCCTCCGCTATCGTAAAAATCTACACGTACAAAAATAAACCCTTTCGACAAACGAGCTGAATAGTCGAGCATGTGTTCGAGCGATTTTGGTATTTCTACCACCCCATCAATCTGATCCTCTTTTTCATTCAAAGGCAGCAAAACCCAATCAGGACGATAAAAATTCATCTTTAAATCGTATCCGTTCCTCTTGCATACCAGAACCACTGCTGGTCTTCCGGAAAAACAATAAACTTTGTAGTCCAGCGGCAAGCCTCCATCTTCACCTTCTATAAATCTTTCTATAATCACACGTGGCTGAATACCATCATAGTGATATTCAAGATTTTTCCGCCCATACTTTCTCTTCAACCACTTCCTCAACTTACGAGAAACAGAGACAACGTCAACCTTTGACTTATCACCTACCACTACATTGTAACCACAACCATGGGTGCACTTGACGACATAACGATCAGGCAAATCATCCCAACAGATATCATCCACACTGGTGTATACACCCACTAGGGATGTCAGCGCTGACTCACACCCTCGATCAATTGCAAAACTCCTGAGTTCAAACTTATCAGCACACCGAGTAACATCGTATTGATTCCCGTAAAGCTTTAACCATTGTAGCTTTTCGTTGAACTCAATGGGAGGATCCAGCCTAAGTCGCCGACCTGTTTTGAATGAATGCAAAAGTTTCGTAGCCAGCCTCGGAGATGCATGATTGATGGCGAGAAAAAACCACTGCTGCAAAAGAATCCAGCCTTTATTAACTAGCTTTTCGAACATATCCACCACGGTTTACCTCTACGTTTCCTTACGTAAGCCACAACTCCCATCACCATGTAGTGCACCAGGATTCCTGAGAAGCTGATGGTCGCGCCGTCTTGCCCGCAACAGGGTCACACCGACCAGCGCCAGATTGAGCATGGCGCCGACCAGAGAGAAGGCCACCACCGCAACGAGATCGCTGTGATACACCCGAAACCCCACATACAGCGCGGCCACACGGCCGAGCACGCTGAGTACCTCGTAGATCAGAAAACCCCGCTGCAGGCCCAGACTGGCGATGGAGGCCACACTGGGCTTGTTGAGAAAGGCAAAGTACAGCCAGACCGCCATCCAGCGTGCGTACTCGCCCGCCTGCCACCAGGGGTCACCGAACAGCAGAGCAAACAGCCAGGGCCCCAGCACCACCATGGCGCCAAAGGGGACGAGCCCCACCGCCGCCATCACCAGGGTGGTCTTCGCCAGTGACGCAGTAATCGGCTCGCCGCGGTTGACCGCCGAGGCCACATGGGGATAGAAAACGTCGTTGACCGACTTCGCCAGCAGCACCATGGGCGCGGCCAGTACCGAGGCCGCCAGGCTGTAGTGCCCGGCGGCTGCGGTACCGAAGAATGCCGCCAGCAACAACACCGGCAACGACTGCGACAAGGCGTTGAGCGTCACCTGGGGTGCGCGATATAAGGGAAAGTCACGGTGGCGACGCGCCAGTTCCCGCCATGGGGCGCCCCGGCCCCCGCCGACCAGACCATCACCGAGTCGCCGGTCTGCCCACCACAGCAGCAAGGCGTTAAGCCCACTAGCGGCGGCGGTGACAAGCACCAGCGTCACCCCGACCGGATGCAGCACTCCGCCGGTCGCCTTGGCCAGGTTGAGGACCAGGGCATGGATCATCGCCACCTTGGCCGTCACCCCGAACCGCTGGCGCCGAATCAGCCACTGCTGCATGACCTGTTGCATGGCCGCCAGCAGCATGGCCACAGGCAGCAGCCAGATCAGCATGGCGGCAAGCCTCGGATCGAGATGCCGATCCAGAAGTGGTTGCAGCACAGTGAGCGCCGCCACGGCGGCCAGCGCCAGCAGCACCGCCAACCCCATGCTGAGTCGGGCCAGCCCCCGGGCGTCTTCGTCGCGCGGCGGCAACACCATGGCGACCGGGTAGGTCAGGGCCGCCAGCGGCGCGACGACACTGACCAGGGCGCTGAAGGAACCGGCCAGGCCGAAGGCGTCAGGGCTGAACAGACGGGTGACGAGTGGCGCAAAGGCCAGACTCAGCGCCTGTGCCCCCGCCGTGCCACCGGCTACCAGCAACACCTGGGACAGCAAGCGATGACGTCTGAGCGCTGTCAGCCAGCCCCGTTGCGGCAAGACCGCGGCCACCGAGTCGGTATCCCGGGGCGTCATTCATTGCCTCGAAAGGGCTTCATGGTGACGCTTCCTTGGCCACTGATACCCTCGCGGCGCAGCACCTTGACGACCGTCATGGCCAGTATCCGGATATCGAGCGCCAGGCTGTGGTGGTCCACGTACCAGACGTCAAGCTGGAAGCGCTCGCGCCAGGAAAGCGCGTTCCTGCCGTTGACCTGGGCCCAGCCCGTAATCCCCGGTCGTACCTCGTGGCGACGGGCCTGGTCCCGGTCATACAGCGGCAGGTACTCCATCAGCAGCGGGCGTGGCCCGACCAGACTCATCTCGCCTTTCAGCACGTTCCAGAGCTCGGGCAGCTCGTCCAGGCTGGACGCCCGCAGCCAGCCCCCGAGCGTCGTCATGCGCTGCTCGTCGGGCAGCGTGCGTCCCTGCTCGTCACAGCGCTGGGCGAGGGTCCTAAACTTGATCAAGCGGTAGGGACGGCCATGCAGCCCAGGGCGCCACTGAAAGAAAAAGGCCGGCTTGCCAAGCCTCAGCCGGACGAGTCCCCAGATGCCGAGCATCAAGGGGAATAGCAGGACCAGCAACGAGGCGGCCACCAGCACATCCAGACAACGCTTGGCCATCATCATCTCACCACGCTGGGGTCGAGCCCTGCCGGGCAGGACGACGCCGTCTCGACCCCCATGGCGTCGAGGATGCTGTGATTGACGCGGTGCACGTCGTAGCGCTCCTCGGCGCGAGCGCGGGAGGCCTGGCCGTGCTGGACGATCAGCGCCGGCGTTTCCAGATAGCGTTGCAACGCCAGGCACAGGGCGTCGACGTCTTTCACCTCCACCAGATAACCGTTGACCCCCGGCGCGACGGTCTCGCGGCATCCCGGCGCGTCGGTGGTCACCACCGCACGCCCCAGGGCCATGGCCTCGAGCACCGTTCTCGGGGTCCCCTCGCGATAGGACGGCAGCACATAGACGCTGCATTCGGCGATGGCCGGACGGACATCATCGAGTCGACCGAGGTACTCGATGGCGCCGTCATCGATCCACGTCTGAAGCTCGTGCGCCGCGATGCTGTCGGGGTTGTCGTCCAGCCAACCCGCCAGGCGAAAGCGCACCTGGGGATGGCGCTGGCGGATACGCGTCGCCGCCTCGGCGTACTCGCGCACCCCCTTGTCACCCAGCAACCGAGCGATCAGCAGGAAGCTGACCGGCTCTGTCGCTGGAGCCACCGGCGAAAAATGCGCCAGATCCACTCCGGAACCGTTGATCACCCGGCACGCCGTGGTATCAAGGAGAATCCCCTCCTCGATGAACAGGCGACGATCATCCGGGTTCTGGAACAGCACCATATGAGCCCGCCCCAGAGCGACGCGGTACAACCGCCGCACCAGCGCCTTGATCAAGCGGCGCTTGTTGCCACCCAGGGCGCGACCCTGGGCGCCCTCCTGGGTGCCGGTAAAGGCGTACCCCAGCCCGGTGACCAGCAGGGTCCGCTGGCGCACCCCCAACATCCAGGCAGCCAGTGCCCCGTAGACCACCGGCTTGATCGTGTAGGCAAAAAGCCCATCGGGGCGTACCCGCAGCATCAATCTCATCAGAGCCGCCAGGGTCTTCAGATCGTCCAGCGGGTTCATGCCGGTGCGCGAAAGCGGGATATCGTGCAGCGTCGCGCCGAGGGCCTCGAGACTGGCTTTAAGACGCGACGAAGCAGCCGAGCGATCGGCGTCACCCTCACCGCCGGCGTCACCGGTAGCGCCCCTCCCCCCCACGGGCGCGGCGACATGGACCTCGATTCCGCGAGCGACCATCTCCCTGATCAGCTCACCGCGAAACCCGACGATGGACTCGGGGTAGCTCGCTACCATCAACAGTCGCTTGATCATCTCGCCACTCCATTTGGCGTGCTTTCGACAGACGGCGCAGAGCCCCCGGTCGATTCGACGTCGGTGGTTGTCTGGCGCGGGCGCCCCATGACGGACATCAACAGATAGATAAGCACCGGGGTAAACATCCACTTCTGACGCGCAGCGATGCCCAGATTGGCGGTGGTCATCGCCAGGATGGTCCAGGCCAGCAGCAGGTAAAACCACAGAAACAGTCGATTGGCGGGAGGCGCATTGCGCCCGGTGATGGCGGCGATGCCACCGACCACCATCAGATACAGCAAGATGACGTTATCCACCGAGGACGCCAGCTGGAACACACTGCTGGCTTCCATGGGCAGCGGCCTGAACATATAGGTGAAAAGCTGCATCGGCAGGCTCATGGAGGCGATGTCCACCGCACCGCCGCCGGTCTGGTTGTAGCTCTGCCGCAATTCGATGTAACTCATCACCTGATCGGCATCGGAGCCGCTACCGACCCCGGCGTAATCCAGCGCCAGGGGTACGATGATCGCCGCCCCGGCAAGCGCTGCAGTCCCCAGCAAAAGCCGCTGCCACAGCACGACCCCGGGCTGTAGACAGAAGGCAGCCGCCAAGGCGATCAGCTGTATACCGGCCATGTGCGGTCGCACCACCAGCATGATCAGTACCGCCACCACCATCAGCAGATGTCGGCGTCTGAGATCAAGCGCCGCCCACAGCGAAAGCCCCATGGACAGAAACGACAGCGCATCCTTGCCGATGGCGGAGCCCCAGTAGTGCATCGAGGGCAGAAAGAGTACGGCCAGCGCCAGCAGACGAATACCCAGGGCACGCTCGGCAATGGCCTGATGGAGACTGCCGGCGAAGGCCAGCAGCCCGACATAGCCGGCCAGATTGAACACCAGAAAGGTCCCCAGAAACGACAGCCCCAGCCCCTGGGTGAACAGCGAGGTGAACACGATCACCCCGGCGGTGCCAAAGGAGAACTCGACGCCGTCGTTCAACGACGCCCGGTAGTACATCAAGGAATCTCCGCCGTCGCCGTTGACGAACCAGGCGTAGAGCACGCAGAAGGCCGTGTGCCAGAGATAGAGCGGCAGACACAGCATGTAAGACAGCCCGAAGGCTCGCCCCACCGCTCTGGCAAGCCACAGACCGAGCACGAACACCGCCAGGGCGGAGTACACGTCCCAGGCGGAGGTGACATAAGGGATGGGAACCATCGGCGGTAAGCTCACTCATTTGACGTGCAGGCATGCCGTTCGAATACCACGGGGGCCAGGCGCTGGACGGACAGCGTCCTTCTCAGGCAATCGCCACATGGTCGATGTCGTCGTGACCGGGATCGCCCACGGCCAGATCGCAGACTCGTCGGATATGAACGTCGCCCTTGAGGTCGACGAAGGTCACCCTGTCGAGCAGATCCAGGCAGTAGAGTTCAGAAGACGAGGAATAGTGATACACCACCAGTTCGTCGACCCGGCTAGCCAGTAGACGAATCCACACCTCGGCGGGAATCCACGGCTGCTTCAGCACCTGGATATCAGCATCGAGCCAGGCGCAGCCGTCGTGGGGATGGGGCTTGAACAGCAACAGGGGATGACGTCGCTTGAGCTCGGCAAGCCTCTCGGCGGAGATATCGCCGCCCCCCCAGGTACCCAGTACCAGCGCCGGCGTTGCCGATGTGAGCCGGTCGAGCCAGGGCGACAGCAGTGCCTGCCAGTCCTCCCAGCCTTGCTCCAGCTCGCCGACGAGCCCCGGGCAATAGCGCGCCTTGTGCGCCAGGCGTGGATTCAATCGGGCGTAGGTCCGCGGCCGCGAAACGAACACCAGGTCGGTCCTGCGACCGCCCCCGAAACGCAGTCCGCAACCGCGCACCAGGGCCACCAGGCTCCACTTCAACCGCCTGGACAGAGGCATCTCGTAGAGATAGGAGCTGAAGTAGGTGCTGACCCCCTCCTCGTAAAGGCACAGACAGCCTGTCTTCAGCGGCGCCAGCAGCAGGTACTTGCTGGTGCGATCGTTGTCGATGAACAGACTGTCGTAGTGCAAGGCGCCCAGCGCCTCGCGTGCCGCGGCCTGGGTCGGCACGCGGCGTATTTCGTCAAAGAGAGATCGATGGTGGCTTGCTTCGACAAAGGCGTAGAAGGCGTCATACTCGGCGATGCTTTCGGCCACCAGCAGCACCAGCGCCTGCTCGATTCGGTAGTGACGAACGATCGAGGCACAGGTCAGAAACTGCAGCGGCTTGCAGCAGATAAAGACGCTTCGGCCAAACGACGCCTGCGTGCTCGTCGCCGGCCCAGCCCCCCCTGTGTCGATTCCTTCCTGAAGCGGTGTTCCTGCCCCACCCGGCGGATGCGCGCGCTCGCCACTCACCTCCTCCCGCGCCCGATTCATACCAGCTCCACCAGGCCACAATCGCGCCAGCGCTTGAGATAGTCGTGAACCACGCTCTCCTCGAGGCCGACCTCCCTGGCCAGCTGGCGCACGGTGGTCGGGCGCGTCAGGGTCGGGATGGAGTCCATCAACAGGCGCATCCGCCGGCGGGACTCGTCCGGCACGTCACCGAAGGCGACCTGGCCAGGATCCACATAGAGGTCATGGCGGGGGTGCGACAGGCAGACGTTGCCCTCGAAGCGCTTCTTGATCAGCGGCGAGGACTCGATATCGTCGATGGCGGCGAGCACCACGTCACGCGCCTCGAGCAGGCGCTGCGGCGACATCAAGCCAAGGTTATCGGCGTCGGTGTGATACTCGGGATAGGGATAGCGCGACAGCGAGGCCATGGGGATGCCGTAGGCTTCCCACAGGTACTCGTCATTGAGCAGCAGGCTCTCGAAGGCGCCCTCGCGGTAGTCGTGCCCACCCTCGCTGAGCACGCGCGACAACGCCTGCTCGATGTTCGATCCGGCACCTCGTGAGCGCTGCAGATTGAGTATGGTGGGCGAGCCCAGCATCTCGAGCATCACACCTTCGAACAGTCGAGCGCGCTCTGCGGCGGGAAGCCGCCCCAGGTAGTACTCGGTGCCCATGATGCCGGGGGCCAGCACCAGTCGATAGCTGAAGCGCCTGGGTCGCGCGGCAAGCGCCTCGAACACGGCGAGCCCCACCGCCACACCGGACAGACCATCGTTGGCGACACCAGGATGATCCAGGTTGGCCCCCAGCACGATGGTCTGCTCGAGCTGACCCGGCAGGTGATAGTCCAGGCAGCGCAGATACCCCGGCGCCTCACGGGTCTCGATCACCACCTCGTAGTCACCAGGCGCAAGACTCTCGACAAGACGACGTGGCACGCAGAACCCCCAGTCACGCTGCCAGCTGGTAAATAGCTGGCGAAAATGGAACGGGATGCGCTCGTCGTAGCGGTGATCAAAATGCAGGTGGGACTTGAGTTCTTCTCGCGAGACCGTGCCTCGGAACGGCAGTGACAGCGCCATCACCGCCATGGGATGCCAGCGGCCATCATAGATACACTCGCCATCCTTGTAGATGGCCGCCTCCAGTACGTCCCACCTGGGCGGAATCACCCAGCCATTGTGGACGTCAGAGGCCTCGAAACGATGCTCCCTGAGCGGCCAGCGCTCGGCCAGGTAGGCCACCGTGGCGTCGTAGTCGCTCGAACAGATCACCCGATCCAGCGGAGGGAGGTCGGCCAACATGGCCATCATGGCGTCGCCGGCGGCGACAGACGCTGTCGTCGCGCTCTGCGTGCACGCTGTCATGACAAGATCCCTGTGCATGTTGGGTAGGCTGGCGGCAAACCGCCGGGGCCGCGCCAGGCTCGGCGCAAATGGGGAAGACGTGGAGGTGGACGAGGATGTGGTCAGCTATCCAACCTGGACGGTCGCCGGGTCGCCAGGGCAGGCAGCGGCCTGGCTGGGCAGATCATTGGTGTCCAGGCGCGGCAATAGCAAGGGGTCGTCCCGGGCCGGGTCGGCCTGTCGCGACGCCACGGTCAGCCCGGCGGCGCAGCCAAGCTGGCGTAGACGACCCAGCAGCGCTTCGTCGACGCCACCGTAGGGATAGCACATCACCCAGTCGTCGCCGAGCACCCCCAGGTTTCGAAGATGAGCGAGACTGACCTCGAGGTCCCTGCCCTGTTGTTCGGGCGTCAGGCTGTCGAACCAGAAGTGCTGATCTCCGTGGCAGCCGATATGCATGCCGGCGTCGTGCAGCAGGCAAACCTCGGCATCGCTCAGATAGAGCATTTCGGCGAAGGCTCGCTGGTCTGTGCTGACGAAGCGCGCAAACAGCTCATCGATGACGTCATGGCGAACCGCGAAGGGCAACTCCCGCTGCAGCAGGCGCTTGAAGAACAGGGTATCGGGGTCATCGAAGCGTCCCTGGCGCGACAGCCGATGATAGACCCTGCGATGGATATCCTCGTAGGTCCCCAGGCCATGACGCTCGCGACGCTTGTCCAGTGCCCTGCCCAGAGCCGGCAGCAACTCTGCGGTGGAAGCGACGCTGGCCAGCACGAACTGGATCTTGTTGACGTCGAGGATCAGGCCGTCGCGCAGGGTACCGGTGCAGGGAAAGAAGCTACCCTGAAGGCCGCGTCGCTCGAGCTCCGGCAGCACATGTTCGAGGTGATCACGATAGCCGTCGTCGAAGCTCAACAGCACCGCCTGCTCGGGCAATGTCTGCTGGCCGCGCCAGGCGGCGATCACCTGTTCCATCGTCACCGGCCGATAGTGCCGCTCGAGATGGTCGAGCTGAGCGCGAAAGGCAGCAAGCTCCAGCGCCTTGAGGCGCGGATAGCGCGACCCGGCCAGCGGTCGGACATAGTGGTACATCACGATGGTCAACATCGAGCGAAACTCCTTCCCTGCCGTTCAACTGGTGCTGTTGATCGGATGCCGTGCATCGGATGCCGTTTATCGGGTAGCGTGCATCGGCGCCGTGCTACCAGGCACTCAAGCCACCATCCACGTGAAGCGTCTGCCCCGTCACGTAGCCGGAGGCATCCGAGGCCAGAAAGATCAGCGCGCCGACCAGATCGGTCGGCGTTCCCATGCGCCCCAGCGGCACCCTGGCCGAATAGCGCTCGACGAAGGCTGAGTTCTGGCCACTCTCGATGCCGCCCGGTACCAGGGTATTGACGCGGATACCGTGGCCTGCCCAGAGCGTGGCGAGATAACGCGCCAGTCCAGACACCCCGGCCTTGGAGGCGGCGTAGACCGGAGGCGTGTTGATGGCCACCCCCAGGTACTCCGAGCCCTCGTAGATACGCGGATCGCAGCCCATCTCGCCGTAGATGGAACCGGTATGGATGATGCTGCCGCCTCGACCCTGCTCGATCATCTGCCGGCCTACCGCTCGCGACACCAGAAAGACACCGTCGAGATTGACCGCCATGACGTCACGCCACTGGGCCAGGGTGTAGTCTTCGGCCGGGGCGAAGAAGGCCTCCAGGTCTCGCGCCTTGGTCGCCGCATTGTTGTGCAGGATGTCGATGCCTCCCAGCGTCTTGACCGCATGCGCCACCATGGCCTCGACCGAGGCCTCGTCGCTGACGTCACAGCCAAGTCCGAGGCAAGGCTGACCGTGGTCGGTCTGAAGCTCGGCGGCGAAGCGCTCGGCCTCGGCAGCGTCGAGATCCACGACCACCAGCGAGGCGCCGCATTCGGCGAGTGCTCGACAGAAGTGCCGCCCCAGGATGCCCAGGGCCCCGGTGACCAGTGCTACCCGACCGCTCAGATCCAACAGCGCCGACACGGCGCGCGCCTGCGCGGGTACGAGGCCTGCACCCTCGTTGTCAGAGCGCATCGAGACGTACCTCCTCTCCCCGTTCGGCCGCCAGACGCCCGGCGATCAACGTCTTGATCACCGCGAGTGTGGTCTGGCATTGATGACGATCCGGTCCCTGCTCGAGCATCCGCCAGAACTCCCACAGGGTGCGACGAAACATGCCGAAGTTGTCGCGGATGTCGGCACTGGTCTCGCCGGCATCACCAAACACCTCAATGCGAAATACCGGCGGCACCTCACCGAGCGCATCGATGCTCAAAAGGCTGCCGTCACTCATGGTGATGGCGAAGGACTGGTGGCCTGCCCCAAGCGCTCTGACGGACACCGGCGTCGCCGCCGTCAACGGCAGGATGGCGTCGAGCAGGTGAACCCCGTAGCGCTCCCAGTCCTTGACGATAGCGCCCCTGACCAGGCGCCAGTTGCCCAGCGCCCCCGGCGCCGCACGCAGGGCGTCGAGTTCGCTGGCAAAGCGCATGCCGGAACATGACATCAGGCGCCCTGCTGCCAGGTAGGGGGAAAAATAGGCCAGATCCTGCAGATCCAGGGTCAGCGGCTTGTCGATGAATACCGCCAGGCCCGCCTCGAGAAAGGGTGCCGCCAGTTCGCGGTGGCTCGCCGGATCGTCACGGGCGATGATGACCGCATCCACCTGCCCCAGCATGTCACCAGGCTCGGCCACGGCCTCGTCGATATGGCAGGCGCGACATAGCCGCTCGGTGACGTCTCGATCCTGGGTCCAGGCGTGGGTGACACGCAGATCACCGACGCCGAATTCCGAGCGATGTCGCCGTTCCAGATAGTCATGGATCACCGGCCAGCCCGCCTCGGCCATGGCCTCATCGTGGTAGCCATTGAGGATGGCGGAAAACGAAAACGGGTGACCGTTGCCGGGACTCATGCCCAGCATGCCAATACGCCTCATCGGCACGCCCTGTCACTGCTGCTTACGTCCGCGCCACTGCTGTCGAGACCGCTGCTCTCGTCTGCCTCTGGCCAAAGCCGGGCAAAACCTGCCGGCGCGGTCCCCGCCAGCCAGTCGATGCCATCGAGGGACGGCGTCAGCGGTATCTCGTGACCCAGCCAGAAGAAGCGCCCGCTGGCGCCATCCGCGGGCAAATCCAGTAGATTGTCCAGGGTCGGTAGACAGACCTCTGGCGCCATCGGTGCCTCGGGGGCCATCTTGCTGCGCACCGGGCCGGGGCTCATCAGGTTGATCTTGATATCCACGTCCTGATGCTCTCTGGCGGCGGTCACCGTCAGCGCATTCAGCGCCGCCTTGGAGGCGCTGTAGGCGGCATGCCCGGCAAAACAGTTGAGCGGTGCGCCGGAGGTGATATTGATGATGCGCCCAAAGCCACGACGGCGCATGCCGGGCAGTACCGCCGCCATGAGCATGGCCGGCGCGATGGCGTTGACCTCGAGCGAGCGCCGAAGCACGCCTTCGATGTCGGCGTCCATGGGCGCTGGCCGATTGAAGCCGGCGTTGTTGATCAGATAGCCGACGTCGCCGCATTGCTCCATCAGTGACGCGATATCACTTGCGATCGCGCCGCCGGCGAGGTCCAGGCAGTGGACCTCGACACCGGGAAGGCTTGCGGCCAGTTCTGCCAGGGCGTTGGCGTCACGCCCCAGCGCGATCACCCGAAAGCGGCGGTTCAGGTGGCGGCACAGGGCCATGCCGACCCCACCGGTAGCCCCGGTGATCAAGATCGCCGGGCGCACATCGGTGGCTGCGGGAGTCACTAAGGCTTCGACAGGGTGGCTCAACGGGCTCTCCTCAACAGGCTTTCGACGATGACGAAGTCGTGCTCGCGGTCGATGTCGACCGAGCGTTCCGCCGGCATGATCACCGCGCCACTGCGCCCAAACAGCAACGCCTTGCCATCCTCGGGAAGACGATCGGGACGGAAGGCATAGACGGCACCATTGAGCTGATAGGCCATGGGTAACGCCTGTCGCGGCAGCCAGGGATCGCTGCCGTCGATAAAGGCGGTGGGCCGGCCCCGCGCATCCAGCCGCCAGGTACGATGAGGATTGACCTCGGCAGCCTTGAAGGTGGCCACCGAATCCAGCCCCTGCACCACCAGACGCGACAGGCACTCGGCCACATCCTGGGCACTGCGCAAGGGGCAGGTGGGCTCCAGCAGCACCATCACCTCGGGAGCCTCGCCGCCCTGGTTCAGCTCATCGAACAGTTCGCGGATGGCGTCGATCACCAGCGCCTCGTCGGTGGCCAGTTGCGCCGACCGACGATGCACCTCGGCGCCATGCCGGCGGGCCACCTGGGCAATCTCGTCATCATCGGTACTCACGATCACCCGATCGATCGCCATCACCTGCCGTGCCACCTCGATCGACCAGACCAGCAGCGGGCGTCCGCCGAGCGGCCTCAGGTTCTTTCTCGGCACCGACTTGCTGGCGCCCCGCGCCGGTATCACCGCCGTCACCGACATTGCCGCCTCGGACACTGGTGTCATCATCATTTCCTGAACGGTTGATGGGGTCGTCGTCGAAGGGAAGAAGGTCAGCCCATCAGGCCTTTGGTCGGAGAAGAGGTGCCGCCCAGAGGGGACACCTCGTCGATGTCGAAGAACCACTTCTCACGGATGCCGGCATCCAGATTGACCCGTTTCAAGGTGTTCTTGATTCGCCGCGAGGCGGCTCCATCCTCGAAGGGGTCATAGGGATTGCTCAGGGCGCCCAGCGAACGCTTGAAGGTCTCGCTCAGGGCGGTCTCGATGCCCTTGGCGATGGCCTCCTCCGAGGCCTCGACATTGATCACGTTTCCCGCTTTGAGGCGGCCGTCCTGACGCTTGCCGACATTGACCACCGGCCGACGGAAGGATGGCGCCTCGATCAGACCGCTGGAGGAATTGCCCACCAGCACATCCATGTGCTCGAGACAGCCGTGATAGAGACGCTGCCCCAGACTGTCGACCAGACGCCTGGCCTCGGGGCGCTCGGCACACCAGCGCGCCAGCCGCGCGTTGATGCTGCGTCCATGACAGTCGGCGTTGGCCTTGCACACCAGCACGTCCAGATCCTCGAAACGCGACAAGGCCGCGATCAGCGCTTCCTCGTCCTCGCCCGTACCCGCGGTCACCGGGTGATAGGTGACCAGCGCGGTGGGCCGGTCCAGTGGCATGTCCAGGGCCCTTGCAAGCACTGCCCTGGTCGGCGTGCGGCTGCGGTACAGGTGATCGATGCCCGGCGCGCCGTGGACAAACACTCGGCCGGGGTCTTCCCCCATCTGCAGAATCCGCCGACGGTAGACCTCGGTAGCGGGAAAGTGCAGGTTGGCCAGCTTGGTCACCGCATGACGATAGTACTCGTCCAGGGCGCCACGACTGGTCTCGCCCCCGTGGAGGTGGGCCAGGGTGATACCGTGGGTGACCGCCGCCAACGCCACCGGCACGATTTCGAAACGGTCGCCCAGCAGGACCACCAGGTCGGGCCGGTCCTCGACCAGGGCATCGCCGACGCTCAACAGCGCCAGCCCCATGGCCTTGGTCATGGCGTTGCGTGAGTCCGACGCCAGCAGGATCTCGAGGCGTCGATGCAGACGAAAGCCGTCGCGCTCGATCTCGCTGACCGTGGAGCCGAACTCGGTGGACAGGTGCGATCCGCTGGCCACCAGCATCAGTTCCAGCGCAGGGTCTTCGTCGATTTCCCGAAGCAACCAGTAGAGCAGCCCATAGTCCGCTCGAGAACTGGTCAGGACCCAGATCTTTCTCGGTGTCATGCCAGTCCCCCTCATGCCCAGGCCATCATGTCAGATCCGCCCAGTCCAGCAGGGCGTCGCGACCGATACGGCGTCTGGCCACCCGACCGATCAACTGAGGCAGGGCGGCGGCCGGCAGACCGCTGCCAGGCCGCTTGAGCAGCAAATCGGCGTGCGCCAGCACCTCGCCGGCGTCGATGTCACGCCCGGCCACCACGCTGCGACGCACCAGTTCCCGCTGGGGCTGCTCACAGGGCGCCGGGCGCTTGCGACCATCGCCGAGGGCCTGCTCGATACGACGAATGGCGGTCACCATCGCCAGGAAGGCCTGAGGATCCAGCGAGGCAGCATGGTCCGGCCCCGCCATGGAGGTATCCAGGGTCAGGTGTTTTTCGATGACCACGGCCCCACGCGCCACCGCCGCCAGCGCGATATCGATGCCATCGCTATGATCGGAGTAGCCGACCGGGCATCCGAAGGCCTGGGCCAGGGTGTCCATGGCGGCGAGGTTGATCTGATCCACCGGCGCCGGGTATTCACTGACGCAGTGCAGTACCGTAACGTCGCCGGCTCCCGCCGCCGAAAGGGTCGCCAAGGCGGCTTCGATTTCCCCCAGGAAACTCATGCCCGTGGACAACAGCACCGGTTTGCCCTGGGCGCCGATACGTGTAAGCAGCGGCAGATTGGTCAACTCCCCGGAGGCCACCTTGAAGCAACCGACGTCCAGCGCAGCCAGCCACTCGACGCTGTCCTCGTCGAAGGGGCTGGCCAGAAATTCGATGCCACTGTCACGGCTGTACTGGGCCAATCGCCGAAAATCGTCAAGGCCAAGCTCCAGGCGCTTGAGCATGGCGTACTGGGAGCCGTCCTCCGGGCAGGCCTTTCGCTGGTAGCTTGCCTGGGCGGCGTCGGCGGTCACCAGTTGCTCCGCCTTGAACCACTGAAACTTGACGGCATCGGCGCCGCACTCACGTGCCGCGTCCACCAGCGCCATGGCGGTATCCAGGCACCCATTGTGATTGACGCCGGCTTCGGCGATCACCTGTACGCCTGGTGACTCGGCGCGGCTCGATGCCACCCTCCTGGTCTCGACAACCTCAGAATGACTCATTCGTGTCCCCTGCTTGCGCCTCTTGGCAGAAGCGCCTTCCCTGTTTGCGTAGACCTGCTTTTTGCGTAGACCTGCTTTAATTATTTTTTCGCCTTCTGGCGCTTTTCGCTGTGACGTCTTGTGGTGATGCGTGTCGGCCAGGCGCATTCATTGCCGTCGTCGCGCGGGCGTCCCGAGATACACTCCAGGGCGCGTTACGTCCCCTACCACGGTGGCGCCGGCGCCGATCACCGCCCCCGCACACACTTCGACCCCCTGGATCAGGTTGGCTCCGGTGCCGATCATCACGTCCGCCCCTAGCCTGACGCCCCCACTGAGCGTGGCACCGCAGGCGACGTGGACGTTGTCACCCAACACGCAGTCATGGTCGACCACCGCCCGGGTGTTGATCAGACAGCCTCGTCCCAGACGACTGCCGGTGACCACCACGGAACCATCCAGTATCACGCTGCCGTCTCCCAGCTTCACGTCGTCATGCACCATGGCGTTGTGCGTGATCAACGGCGGAAGGTCGAATCCCTGCGCCAGGAAGGCCTCGAGCAGAGCGCGCCGCCAGGGCGCGCTGGTGACCATGCCGACCCCCAGGAAGGCGACGCCTGGCAGGCCTTCCGGCGACGCCAGTCGACAACGGTCCTGCCCCAGCCAGGGGACCGGCATGGCCGACGAGGGCTCCTGTGCCACGTAGCCGGCCACCTGCCAGCCAAGCCCGCGCAGTCCATGCAGCAGCACCCGCGCATGGCCACCGCCGCCGATCACGAAGCACTGCTTCATCGGTGCCCGCCTCCCTTCATCGATGCGCGTTCGCTTTACCAGCGCTCCGTCCGTCACTTCGCCAGCGGTTCGTCCGTCGCTTCCCCCGTGCCCTCATTTGCGCGCTTTACCGGAGTCCCGTCTCAGGCGCTCTGCGCCATTCGCTTGAACACCTCGTTGCGCGACATCAGCTCCCGGTAGCTGCCCTGATCCACCAGGCGTCCACGCTCCATCATGTAGATGCACTCGCAGGCCATGACGGTGGTCAGTCGATGGGCGACCAGCACGATGGTCTTGCGACCGGCGAAGTCGTGGATCGCATCCATGATCAGCCGCTCGGTGATGCCGTCCAGGGCACTGGTCGCCTCATCCAGCACCAGCACCTCGGCCTCGTGATAGAGCGCCCGAGCGATGCCGATGCGCTGGCGCTGTCCCCCGGAGAGCTGGACACCGCGCTCGCCGACCAGGGTCTCGATGCCCTGAGGCAGCTCGGCCACGAACTCGGCCAGGTGGGCGAGCCGAAGCGCCCTTTCGACGCGGTCGTCGTCGATGCACTCGGGGGCCAGACCGAAGGCCACGTTGTCGCGAATGCTGCCATCGCATAGATAGAGCTGTTGGGAGACGAAACCCAGCGCGTCCTGCCACTGGCGACGATTGGCCTCATCGATGACCTTTCCGTCCACGCTGATGCGCCCTCGCTGTGGCTGCATCAGTCCCAGCAATAGATCGATCAGGGTGGACTTGCCGGAACCGGAGGCGCCGACCAGGCCAATCACGCTATTGGCCGGTATCACCAGGCTGACGTCGTCCACCGCGGGAGAGCGTGCGCCGGGATAGCGAAAGCTGACCCCCTCGAGGCGAATCTCGCGCCGGGCCTTGAAGGCTGAGCCGCCCTGGGCCGGGTCACCGCCATGCTCAAGGGCGCATGCCTGGTCATGGGCATGGCTGGCCCGCAGGTCATTGCGAATTTCCTCGAGCGCATGCAGGTTCCCGCGGATGCTCGAGACGCTGGCGTAGATATGCTGAAAAGCCGGCAGCAGCTTGAAACCCGCCAGGGCATACACCGCCAGTACCGGCAGCATCGACGCCATCTCGCCCTGGTGGGTCTTGAGCAGGTAGAACAACAGCAGGATCACCGAGGCGAAGGCCACCACCTCCATCGCATAGCGCGGCGCCTGCTTGAGCGCCTGATTGGTGCCCTGGGCCCGGGCAAAGCGTCGACTGGCCCGGTCGAAACGCTCGGTCAGCTGGGTCTGACGCCCCAGCAGCAACAGATCCTTGATCCCTCCGAATCCCTCGGCCATCAGCCGAAAGCGCTGGCCCTGGGCCGCCGACAGCGCCTCGCCGTTGCTCATCAGGCGACGCCGGGCGGTGTGATAGAGCAGCAGGTAGGCCAGTGAGAACAACGCCATGGCGCACAGCGCCACCGCGGGGTTGTAGATCAGGATGGCCAGCGACATGAACAGCGCCAGCACCACCTTGGCATTCATCTGCATCAACGGATCGATGACGCCCAGCATGACTCGCTGGCACTCCTGAGCGATCTGCTTGGTCAGATAGCTGCTGCTGCCTCCGGCGTGGAACAGCCAGTCCTTGTGCATGTAGTGGGCGAACAGTCGGGAACCCAGCTCCGCCCCGACGGTGGCGCCGTAGACCGCCAGCCGCCACACCGTCACCATCGACACCACCGCGGCGACCGACAACGCGCCCAGCACCCCCAGCCCAAGCCATAGAAGAAAGCGCTCCGGCGAGTCGGCACCGCTGGCCCGATAGAGCTCGCCCATCACGCCGTCCCCGCCAAGACGCTCCAGATCGCCCACTACCGCCATGAAGGGCGCGATGGAGGCGACGCTGAGCAGCTCGCACAGCGCCATCGCCACCACCAGCACCTGCAGCCGCAGCAGTTGCCGGCGCTGGTGGTGAGTCAGCAGGCCGTAGAGTTCGCGCAGATCAGTCAGCATCTCACCGTCCCTGGTTGTCGCCGCTGCCGTACTTACTGGTAGGCATAGACATAGTGACCATAGCCGTAACCATGCCTGGCGCTGGGGTCCATGGCGTTGAGGATGCAGCCCTTGACCCTGACGTTGGAGGTCTCCAGGCGCCTGAGCGCCACCCTGACCTCCTTGACCGGGTTGAGCTTGAAGCGCGTCACCAGCAGGCTGGTGCCCACCCGGTTACCGACGATGGCGGCGTCGGTCACCGCCAGCACAGGCGGGGTATCGACGATCACCAGATCGTAGTCGCGACTGAACTGCTCCATCAGCGTGGTGAAACGCTCGCGCATCAGCAGTTCCGAAGGATTGGGCGGGCATGCGCCTCGCGACAGATAGTCGAGGCCTTCCACCTCGGTCTGGCGGATGACCTCGGCCACCTCGCTCTTGTCCGACAACAGGTCCGACAGGCCACTTTCGGCCTTGGCGCCGAAGGCGCTGTGCAGGTGTCCCTTGCGCATGTCGGCGTCGATGACCAGGACCCGTTGACCGGCCTGGGCACAGATCACGCCCAGATTCAGCGAGATGAAGCTCTTGCCGATCTCGGGGCTGGGGCCGGTGATCATCAGGCAGTTGTTGGGCGCTTCCATCATCGCGAAGTGCAGACTGGTGCGCAGGCCACGCAACGCCTCGATGGCCATGTCGGTCGGTTGAGTCAGGGCCAGCAGGCCCTTGATCACCGGCTGACTGCGCCGGTCGCTGCGATACTTGACCCGCTTGACCAGGCGCTGCTGAAACTCGGAAAGCGGCACCGTGGCGTACACCGGCAGCCCCAGGTCCTCGAGCTGGTCCGGGCTCTCGATGCCGCGATTGAGCATGCCACGCACCAGTACCACCGCCACCGCCAGAAAGGCACCGATAACGGTGGCCAGGGCCATCATCAGGCCGGCGTTGGGTGCCACCGGATCGTCATCCACGTACGCATCGTCGATGACCCGCACATTGCCGATGGTGCCGGCCTTGGCGACCGCCACCTCTTGCGCACGATTAAGCACATTGACATAGATCGCCTGGGTCACCTCCACGTCCCGGGTCAGGCGCACGATTTCCTGCTGGGACTCGGGCATCTCGCTGACACGCTCCTCCAGTCGGGCCTTCTCCTGGTTGAGGATGCCGCGCTGGCGCATCAACGCCTGATAGGTGGGGTGATTGCGGGTGAACCTCTGGACCAGTTCGGCTTCCTGGAAATCCAGGGTGTTGAGCTGTTCCTCCACCGAGATCAACTGCTCGACCACCGAGGCCGCCTCGGAGTCCAGGTCGATACTGTCCACCTCGACGCGATAGGCATTGAGCCGATCTTCCGCCGACGACAGCGAGGCCTTCAATGCCACCGCCTGCTCATCGAGAAAGGCCAGGCTCTGGTCGGCCTGGGCCGACTGCCGCTCGACATTCTGCATCAGGAAGGTTTCCGCCAGGACATCCAGCGACTCGCGCACCCGATCGATGTCGGTGCCGGTCAGGGTCAGGCGCAACATGCCGGTGCTGGCGCTCGAGCCGCTGCCCTGCTCGGTGACCGTCAAGCGAGCCAGCAGCGAATCGATGGCCGACACCTGGGGGCGCTTGGACAGGCTGAACTCTGCACCTGGCGCTGCGGTCATCTCGCGAACGCTCAACACCACATCGCCTCCGTCGAATCTTGCGGTATCGCCGACACGACCGACACCCAACAGATCACCGTCAGGACCAAATAGCTGATAGCCGGCATCGCGGCCTGCCACCAGGCGGAAGGCCGCGCCGCGATAGGAGTCAGCGACCTCGAGGCGCGCCAGTTGCAGCGACTCCCCTGCCCACACCAGATGGCTCAGATCCCATGCCTCGGGCATCAACCGCTCGAGCCATCCAAGCGGAGCAGTCATCCAGCCCAGCTCAGCCAGGTCCTCTCGGGTCACCCCTTCACGCACCAGATAGTCACCGACCAGCGGCAGACGGCGTGGCGACACCTGGGTGTCGAGGGCGAGGCGGTCAACCACCCGCCCCAGCACCATGCGAGACCGCAGTATCTGCACCTCTGCCGAGGTGTTCTCCTCTTCTCCCATCACCGTGGCCAGGTCCCCCAGCGGACTGACCGAGGCCCGACGCTCCACGTGCACCAGGGCGTCGCCCTCGTAGATGGGTGGCTTGAGCAAGGCGGACACATAACCTGCCGCTCCGAACAGCAGGGTGACGGCGAGGATCCACCACTTGTGCCGGAGCAATAGCCCCAGGATGCGCCCGAGGTCGATATCCTCGCGGCCGGGAGCGGAAGGCAAGCGTGACATTTGGGTCATGACGGCAGGTCCTGTCGGTGGCCTCGAGCGCGGCGATACGAGGTCATGGCGCGAGCCTTCGGTGCCAGGCGTCGGCGGCATCGGAAAGCATCACGAATACCTGACGGTGTGCGTCCAGGCTCTTGCGGTAGGGGTCGGGGATATCGATCCCGTCGAGCCAGTGGGCAAACAGCAGGGTCTTGCCGGTGGCAAAGGGCGCAAGTTCGCTGACCGCCTGGCGCTGGGACGCACTCATCACCAGCACCAGATCGTGATTGGCGATCATCTCGGGCGTTGCCACCCGAGCGCGGTGGGCGCTCAACTCGAGCCCGGCTTCCCTGGCCAGCGCTTGCACCTCTGCGGGCGCGGCTTCACCTTCGCGCACCGCAGAAAGCCCGGCAGACTGAATCTCCATGGCGGGCAGCCGCCTCTGCAGCAGCGCCGCACCGAGCGGACTACGACACAGGTTCGCTCGACACAGCACCAGCGCACTGGCAAAACGCACCGATCAGATCTCGCCGATGCGGGTAGTGGTGTCGGCGATGGTGCCGGGCAGCAGTGCCGACGGCAGCAGCAGACTGATCACGTTGTTCCAGCGTGCCAGCGGGGCCGCCGTCACGTAGACCACGTCCTGGGGCTGCAGCGGGAAGTGGGTGCCCATGGTCAGCGAGGTGGCGTTGCTGATATCAAGCTGATAGACGGTGGCAAGCTTGGCATCGCCCGGCGGCTTGGGACGAATCACGAAGATCCCCGACGGTTCGGCGGTGGTCTCGATGACGCCGCCGGCTCGCGCCAGGGCGGTGGTCAGGGTGATACGTTCGTTGCCCAGCACCAGATTGCCGGGATTCCTGACCTGCCCCAGCACCGCGACGTTCTCGGACTCCAGGGTCGGGATATGCACCACGTCGCCATCGCGCAGCAGGCGGTTCTGGGTCTGGTCACCATGGCGCATCAGCGCGTACAGCGACAGCACCTCCCTGGTGCCATCACGATTGAGTACCACCTCGTGCCAGTTGGCCGTCTCCGATGGCCCCCCGGCCTGGCTGACCGCATCGACCAGGGTCAGCGGGACCGTGGTGATCGGCTGGGCGCCGGGGGTGGCAACCGCTCCACTGACGTAGATCTTCTTGGAATGGTAGGCGGCGACGTTGACGTCCACCTGGGGCTCGGTGATGTAGTTCGACAACATGCCGGTGAGGGTTCGGCGTATCTGGTCCACCGTCCGCCCGGCCACTCGGAAACGTCCGACATAGGGGAAATAGATGCGACCATCGGGCTGTACCGTCTTGCCGGTCTCTTCGGGGCTGCGCTCGGCGCCCCCCGGGATGGTCAGCTCGGGGTGGTCATAGACGGTGATGTTGAGCACATCACCCGGCCCGACACGGTACTCGTAGTCCGTCAACTGGGCCTTGAGGTAGGAAGGCATGGTGCTGGCGATATCGCCGGTGACGTTCTGGCGGAAGTTCGCCACCAATGCCGGGGTGATGGCCTGGATGTCGACCAGATGATCGATGTCCGGCGCCTCGGTCTCGTAGTCGATATGCCCGCCAGGGGCATAGGCACAACCACTCACGGTCAGCGCAAGCAGCACTGCGAAGACGGCACCCGCCAGCCAGCCGGGCGATCGTTGCGACTCGTCCACGCCCCTTGTCCACTGGTGTGCCTGATTCACCTTATCCATATCGTCCCCCTGAGCGTGTGACACGCTACCGCCCCAGGGTGATATCGATGGCATATCCCTGAAGCCCTGCGCGTAGACAGATGGTTATTGTCACCGTCGAGGCTGCGTCTTCTGCGAGACGATCGACCACCGACAGCCCGCAGCACCCGTCGACGCTCGAAGACTCGATGGCCGCCAGGTACTGCGATTTATGCCAGTACGATTGCATAGCCGCGCCGTCCTGGCAGTCCGAAATTCCTGGCGTACACAGGCTGACAAACCCCATATCGGTATCCCGGAAGCATGAGAGCGACTGTTTCCGCTTGTAATTGCGTGTTCCTTGAGGACACGTCGGGGGCGCCAGCGGACAGTTACCGTGGAGAAAGTGTTTCTTTAGCCAAATCATAAGGTTGGAAATGTGCGAAAAAAGCACTGAGAAACCAGGATCGAGAATGTGGGCAAAGAGCGCGACCATGGGCCCTTCGCAGACGCACCATTGCAGTGCGACAGATCACTGATTCCTGATACGACGAGGTGATCGCTGCAGCAACCTCGGTTCATGCGCCGAGATGACGCATCTAGTCATTGGCGACATGGCGCGTCAGCCAGGGGGACGCCAGGCCTCCAATTACCAAAGCGCGGAGCGGCAAAAAGTATCCGGGCGAACGAAGCAAACTGAGAAAAAAATGCCCCCGGCAACGAGGGCATGGTAGCTTGCGAAAATTCAGGCAAGGACGAGGGAGAAAATCGGCAACCGGTCTCTCTCACCCCGTCATTGGGCCCCGTTCACGGCTCGGGGCTCTTGACTCGGCTCTTGCTACTCGGCGCTTTGCTCGCCAGGCTGCTGCTGGTTGGATCCTTGCTCGCCGCTATTGGCGTCGGCGTCCTGCTCGTCACTATTGGCTTCAGCGCCCTGCTCGTCGCTGTGCTGGTCACTCTGCTCGTCGCTCTGCTGGCCATCCTGCTCATCACTCTTCTCATCACTCTGCTCAACGCCGGCTGACTCCGCCGCCTCCTCATCGTCGGTGCTACGGGTCACCTCGGTCACCGGTGGCGTCGCGGCTTCCGGGGCCGCTTCGGCGCCACCCAGGCCATCGATCAGGGACGCCAGGGCGCCGTCGAGCCGGCTCAGATGATGGGCCATGGTCAGCGGATAGTTGGCGAAGATGCCGAGGCCACTGCCGCGCAGCACCACCGGGCTCCAGAACTGACGTTGCATACGCTCGATCTCGGCCAGCGCACGGGCGTAGCTGTCGCCGAGGCCCGCGCTTGCGATCAGATCCGCCTGGTCACGCTCGAGCGCCTCGAGCAGGTGTCCCAGCGCCCAGGTCTGACCGCGGGTCTCGTGGAACACGTTGTCGACGCGGTACCAGGGCACTCGACTGTCCTGTGCCACTTCGATACCCAGTTCCTTCAAGCGCTCGCTGTCGCTGACCGTGGATGACAGCCGCTCCCGCAACGAGGCCAACTGCTGGCGCACCGCGTCCAGATAGAGCGCCAGGCCCTGGCCCTGATCGACGAAGGACGCGCCGACCCCATCGTCGAAACGCGCCAGATAGGCGCGGGCCGAGTTCCCCGCCTGGGCCAGGTGATCCTCCATGGACGGGGCCAGCCAATCGTCGGCGTCCTGTTCGAGGGCAGCGATCAGAGTATTCACCGACTCACCGGCGCCGGGGTCGAAGTCCGCCAGGCTGGCGGCCATCAGCCTCGCCTGAACCAGCACACCAGTTTCCCAGGACGGCATATTGTCGAGCAGCAGTCCCGGCGGCATCAGGTCATTTCGCAGGTACCCGCCGGGCTTGTCCTGCAAGGTATCGATCAGGGTGGCCAGGGTCGCGACCGTAACGGTGCCTCTGGCCGCCGGCGCCGCGGAGATGCGCTGCTCCTGGGTGGCAGTCTCCACGTCGAAGCGCGACGGCGCCAGGCTCCACCAGATCCCCAGCCCCACCGCCACCATCACGGCAAGCACCAGCAGCACGGCGAGCGGTTTCCAGATCCATCCGTACTGCGGGTTCTCGAGCTCCTGACGACGCCTTTCGGCGCGCTGTCGACGACTGCTCATTTCGCTCTCCTTGTCGTTCATCAAAGGCCGGCCAGCCCTGCCTCCAATGAGGGAAAGCGCCGGCGCCAGTGGTAGAATACGCTTGCATCTGATCATAGCGCAGGGTCCGCGGGAACCCCGCCCCGCTTCCACGGTCACACAGTGGGGTCTGACACGGCAGGCGAATCCCGCCACGCCTTGCCCCGTCTTCCACACCCATCGTCAACAAGGATTCGACGTGTTCTTCGCCACACGCCTCTTGCTGTTCGTCTGTCTGCTGCTGTCCCCCTGGGTGGCCCAGGCCCAGTTCTTTTCCTCGTCGTCGAGCAGCGCCGAGTTTCTGCCGGTGAACGAGGCCTTTACCGCCAGCGCCTGGCACGACGGCGATCGGCTCTATATCGGCATGCAGAATGCCGACGGCTACTATCTCTATCGTCACCGCTTCTCGTTGGAACTGCCAGGCGAACCGGACGCCCTGGGTGAGCTGTCGCTACCGCCCGGGGAGGCCAAGACCGACGAATTTCTCGGCGACGTCAACGTCTTCTACGATCAGGTGGTGTTCAGTGCCCCGCTGGCCGACACCCGTCAGGGGCCACTGGACATCGCCCTGACGTTCCAGGGCTGCGCCGACGCCGGTCTGTGCTACCCCCCGGAACGCCTTGAGCTGGCCGCCGCCCAGAGTGAGCCCCCCGCCGCCTTTGCCGACGCTCTGGAGGACGGCCAGACGGCCAACGACAACACAGCCCAGGCTACCGCAGCGGACCTCGCCGGACAGCCGCCCACGAGCCAGCAAGCGGGCAGCCTCCCTACCGCCTCTGTCGATGCAGCTCCGCTCAGCGAAGACGGCCGCTTCCGCGCCCTGATGCAGGACGCCAGCCTGCCGTTGATGCTCGGACTGTTCTTTGTGGCCGGCCTCGGGCTGACCTTTACCCCCTGCGTGCTGCCGATGATTCCGATCCTGTCGTCGATCATCGTCGGTCAGAACCCCAGCCGCCCCCGCGCCTTTGCGCTCTCGGCAAGCTACGTCGCCGGCATGGCCGCCACCTACGCCCTGGTCGGCGTGCTGATGGGGCTGTTCGGCGCGGGGCTGAACCTTCAGGCGCGCCTGCAGTCGGCCCCGGTACTGATCGTGTTCGCCGCCCTCTTCACCCTGTTCGCACTGGCCATGTTCGGGGTCTTCAATCTACGCCTGTCCTCGGGGCTTGGCTCACGCATCGATGCCTGGCAGGCACGCGCCCAGCGCAGCGGCCCCCTGGGTCTGGCGCTGGCCGGCGCGCTGTCGGTGCTGGTGGTCTCGCCCTGCGTGTCGGCACCGCTGGCCGGCGCCCTGGTATTCATTTCCTCCACCGGTGACGCCGTCATCGGTGGCGCGGCGCTGCTGGCCCTGGCGCTGGGCATGGGCGTCCCGCTGTTGCTGGTCGGCGGCTTCGGCACCACCCTGCTGCCGCGCTCGGGCACCTGGATGAACGGGGTCAAGATCGCCTTCGGTGTGCTGCTGCTGGGCGTCGCCGTCTGGCTGATCGAGCGTTTGATCCCGGCCCCGCTCACCCTGCTCTTGTGGGCGGGTCTGGCCATCGGCACGGCGCTGGCCCTCGGCGCCCTCGATCTGGCGAGTACGCCGGGCTGGCCGCGGGTCCGCCAGGGCGCCGGTATCGTGCTGCTGGTGTGGGGCATCGCGCTGGTCATCGGCGCCGCCCGTGGCGGTGGCGATCCCCTTCGCCCCCTGGCCGCCGGCCCCATGAGCGCGACGAGCAGCTCTATCGAGGCGGCCCATCCCGATCGCATCGTCGAGAGCCTGGGCCAGCTTCAGGCGGCCCTGGCCGAGTCCACGACCCCCGCCTTCGTCAACGTCACCGCCGAATGGTGCATTTCCTGCAAGGTGATGGAGCGCGAGGTGTTTCCCGACCCCCGGGTACGCGAGGCCCTCGCCGGCTTCCGCTGGATCGACGTCGATGTGACCGACACCAACGCCGTGAGTCGTGAGGTGCTCGACCATCTGGGTCTGTTCGGCCCACCGAGTCTTCTGTTCTTCGACGGGGACCAGGAGCTTCGTCAGGCACGTATCCAGGGCGAACTCGATGCCGCTGCCCTGGCCGGCCATATCGCCGCAGTCAGCCGCGCCCTCGACGGCGCCCAGGCGGCTACCACCAGCGGGTGAAGGTGACAGCGAACAGCGTTCGGCCTCGCTGGACAACCTTCGCAATTTTCGGCAAACTCCGCACTACTCTGAATTCTGACACGATAGAGACGCCAAGAGCCGCCATCTTGCCGCGATCTCTAACGACTTGGACCGGGTTTACAGCGCCCGGTAGACACTTCACACGATCGAGACAACGTCATGGATATTCGTAAGGTCAAGAAGCTGATTGAACTGCTGGAAGAGTCCAACATCAGCGAAATCGAGATCCAGGAAGGTGAAGAATCGGTCCGCATCAGCCGTCATCCGCAGGGTGGCAGCTGGCAGCCGGCACCCGCCGCCCAACCCTGGGGCGCACCCGCTGCACCGGCGGCCGCACCTGCCCAGGCCCCGGCCGAAGCTCCCGCACCCAGCGCCGACAGCGGCCCGAGCTACCAGGGCCAGGCCGTGGTCTCGCCGATGGTCGGCACCTTCTACCGCTCCCCGGCACCCGGCGCCAAGCCTTTCGTGGAAGTCGGCGCCAGCGTGCGCAAGGGTGACACCATCTGCATCGTCGAAGCGATGAAGATGATGAACCAGATCGAAGCCGATCGTGACGGCGTGATCGAGGCCTTCATGGTCGAGGACGGCGAGCCCGTCGAGTTCGACCAGCCCCTGGTTGTCATCTCCTGAGAAGACTTGCGTCTTCCCTGATCATTCACTTTCGGCGGACACCACCATGTTGGACAAGGTTCTTATCGCCAACCGCGGCGAGATCGCTCTTCGCATCCTGCGGGCCTGCAAGGAGCTCGGGATCAAGACGGTTGCGGTCCACTCCAAGGCCGACCGCGAACTGATGCACGTGCGGCTCGCCGATGAGGCGGTGTGCATCGGCCCCGCTTCCTCGGCCCAGTCCTACCTCAATATCCCCTCGCTGATCAGCGCGGCCGAGGTGACCGACGCCAGCGCCATCCACCCCGGCTACGGCTTCCTCTCCGAGAATGCCGACTTTGCCGAGCAGGTCGAGCGCTCCGGCTTCACCTTCATCGGCCCGCGCGCCGAGACCATTCGCCTGATGGGCGACAAGGTCAGCGCCATCGAAGCGATGAAGAAGGCCGGCGTGCCCACGGTGCCAGGCTCCGACGGGCCGCTGGGCGACGATGAAGGCGAGCTGCTGGCCACCGCCCGGCGCATCGGCTACCCGGTGATCATCAAGGCCGCCGCCGGCGGCGGCGGACGTGGCATGCGCGTGGTGCACACCGAAGCCCACCTGATCTCCGCGGTCACCGTGACTCGCACCGAGGCCCACTCGGCCTTCGGCGACGGCACCGTGTACATGGAGAAGTTCCTCGAGAAGCCGCGTCACGTCGAGGTTCAGGTGCTGGCCGACGGCCAGGGCAATGCCATCCACCTGTATGACCGCGACTGCTCGCTGCAGCGCCGCCACCAGAAGGTGCTGGAAGAAGCACCCGCGCCGGGCCTGGATCCGGACGCCCGCGCCAAGGTGCTGGAAGCCTGTCGCGAAGCCTGCGTGGAAATCGGCTATCGCGGCGCCGGCACCTTCGAGTTCCTCTACGAGGACGGTGAGTTCTTCTTCATCGAGATGAACACCCGCGTCCAGGTGGAGCACCCGGTCACCGAGATGGTCACCGGCGTGGATATCGTGCGCGAGCAGCTGCGCATCGCCTCCGGCCTGCCGCTGTCGATCCGCCAGGAAGATGTCGAGCTCAACGGCCACGCCTTCGAGTGCCGCATCAACGCCGAGGATCCTCGCACCTTCATGCCTTCTCCGGGCAAGGTCACGCTGTACCATCCTCCGGGCGGTCTCGGCGTGCGCATGGACTCCCACCTGTACACCGGCTACACGGTGCCGCCCCTCTACGACTCGCTGATCGGCAAGCTGATCACCTGGGGCGCCGACCGCGAGACCTCGCTGACGCGCATGCGCAACGCCCTGGACGAGCTGCTGGTGGAAGGCATCAAGACCAACACCGACCTGCACAAGGACCTGGTGCGCGACGGCTACTTCCAGCAGGGTGGCGTCAATATTCACTACCTCGAGAAGAAGCTCGCGCAGTAGCACGGCGGCTTTGCACCAAGAGCGTGACAACGGGGCGGCCCAGGCCGCCCCGTTGACGTTGCACCAGACCGAAGAGGAATACCGCCATGCCCTGGCTTCAACTCAAGGCCGAGGTCCCACCACAGCAGGCGGAACTGCTGGAGGAACTGCTGCTGGCCGAAGGCGCCACCGCGATCACCCTGCAGGACGCCCACGACGACCCGGTGTTCGAGCCGGACCGGGGCACCACCCCACTGTGGGACCAGACCATTCTCACCGGTCTCTACGATGACCTCGACGGTCTGGCGGACATGCTCGAGCGGCTGTCTGCCGCCTGGGCCGAATCCCTGCCCGGCGAGCCCTGCCCGGTCATCGAGCACGAGCTGATCGATGACCGCGACTGGGAGCGCGAGTGGATGGACAGCTTCGAGCCCCTGCGCATGGGTCAGCGACTGTGGATCGTGCCGAGCTGGCACCAGCCGCCCGAGGATGACGCGGTCAATCTGCATCTGGACCCGGGCCTGGCCTTCGGTACCGGCACCCACCCCACCACCGCACTGTGTCTCGAGTGGCTCGATGGGCTGGCGCTCGACGGCGAACTCGACGGCATCGAACTGCTCGACGTCGGCTGTGGCTCCGGCATCCTTGCCATCGCCGCACTCAAGCTGGGTGCCGCCCGAGCCATCGGCACCGACATCGACCCGCAGGCGCTCAGCGCCAGTCGTGACAACGCCGAGCGCAACGCCATCGACGAGTCGCGCCTGACGTTGCGCTACCCGGAGCAGATGGGCGAGGAGCGCTTCGCCCTGGTGGTGGCCAATATCCTGGCCGGTCCGCTGGTGGAACTGGCCCCGACCATCGCCGGCCATGTCGCCGACGGTGGTCGCCTGGCGCTGTCTGGCATCCTCGAGGCCCAGGCCGACGAGGTGATCGACGCCTACCGCCACGAGGGACTTTTCATGGACGAGCCGGAAGTCCGTGAAGGCTGGGTGCGGCTTAGCGGCCGGCGCCCCGCCAAGGACTGAACATCGCGCCACGAGAGGCTGTCACCGGGCAGCCTTTCGCATTAAAACGTCTCGAACACGCCTTCACCAAAGATGCTTCGAGGCGTATGATATGCAGCCCCGGAACGACGGCAGCTCCCATGTCAGACCACGATCCCAGATCCTCCATGGTGCAACAGCAAGATTCAGGCATCACCACCTGCATTGGCCCGCATCAGCTGGCCGGCCCGGTGATCCTTGCGCCCATGGCCGGGGTCACCGACCGCCCCTTCCGCGCGCTCTGTCGTCGCCTGGGCGCGGGACTGGTGGTGGGCGAGATGGTCACCTCCGATCCCAGCCTGTGGCACACCCGCAAGTCGCGCCTGCGCATGGACCACCGGGGCGAACCCGGCCCCAGGGCGGTGCAGATCGCCGGCGGCGACGCCGAGATGCTGGCCACCGCCGCCCGCCTCAACGCCGAACAGGGCGCCGAGATCATCGACATCAACATGGGCTGCCCGGCCAAGAAGGTCTGCAACAAGGCCGCGGGCTCTGCCCTGCTGCGGGACGAGGCGCTGGTGGCGGAGATCCTCGATACGGTGGTGGCCGCCGTCGACGTGCCGGTGACCCTGAAGATCCGCACCGGCTGGTGCGCCGAATCCAACAACGCGGTGCGCATCGCCCGGCTGGCAGAAGATGCCGGCATCCAGGCGCTGGCCGTCCACGGCCGTCATCGCCAGCAACGCTATCAGGGCGAAGCCGAGTACGAGACCATCGCCGAGGTGGCATCAAGGGTCAGCATCCCCGTCTTTGCCAACGGCGATATCACGTCTCCCGAAAAGGCTCGGCGTGTACTCGACTATACTGGTGCGGATGCGGTGATGGTGGGTCGAGGCGCCCAGGGCAACCCCTGGATCTTCCGCGAGATCAGCCACTATCTGCGCCATGGCGAAATCCTGCCGGCGCCTTCCGACGCGGAACGACGCGACGTCCTCGGCTCTCACCTCGATGCCCTGCACGCCTTCTACGGTGACCATATGGGCGTGCGCATCGCGCGCAAGCATCTGGGTTGGTACCTGTCCAGCGATCGACGCCTCGACGATGATGGCCGTCGCCAGCTCAAGGCCACCTTCAACGGCCTGACCTCGACCCAGGCCCAGCGCGACTTTATCGACGAACTCTTTCGTCACGACCCCGCCAGCGCCCCCGAGCGCGTGGCCAGGGCCGTGGCACACCATGGAACCCGTGCCGCATGACCAGCCAGCAACCCATCGACCAGTCGGTGTCCGCCTCCAAACTCGACACCTCTCAGCGTGGCCTCGACGGCCTGGCACCCTCCGCACCGCAGGCCAGTGACGAACGTCCCCTGCGCGAGGCCGTGTTCGCCGCCATGGAACGCTACTTCGACCATCTCGACGGCGGCACCGTCACCGACCTCCACGCCATGGTGATGGCCGAGGTCGAGGCGCCTCTGCTGTCGTCGGTGCTCGTCTACACCAACGGCAACCAGACCCGTGCCGCAGAGATGCTCGGACTCAACCGTGGCACCCTGCGCAAGAAGCTCAAGCACTACGAACTGATCTGACCCGACCCCAAGGGAGCCCACGGCTCCCTTTTCTGCGCCAAGGCGCCCTTCGCTTCCCTTCGCAACAGAGACATCCCCATGGCCCAGCCCTCCTCTCTCGCCGTTCGTCGCGCCCTGATCAGCGTGTCGGACAAGACCGGTATCGTCGACTTCGCCCGCGCCCTCGCCGACATGGGCGTCGAATTGCTGTCCACCGGCGGCACCTACCGCCTGCTGGCCGACAACGCCATCGCCGTCACCGAGGTGTCCGAGCACACCGGGTTTCCCGAGATCATGGATGGCCGTGTCAAGACCCTGCACCCCAGGATCCACGGCGGCATCCTCGGGCGTCGCGGCCAGGACGACGAGGTCATGGCCGAGCATGACATCGCGCCCATCGACATGGTGGTGGTCAACCTCTACCCCTTTGCCGCCACCGTGGCGCGTCCTGACTGCAGCCTGGAAGACGCCATCGAGAACATCGACATCGGCGGCCCCACCATGGTGCGCGCCTGCGCCAAGAATCATGCCTACACCAGCATCGTGGTCAACGCCGACGACTACGACCGGGTGATCGCAGAGATGCGTGACAACGGCGGCGCGCTGGCCCAGGCCACCCGCTTCGACCTGGCGGTCAAGGCCTTTGAACACACCGCCGGCTACGACGGTGCCATCGCCGACTATCTTGGCCGTCGGGTCGAGGGCGCAGAGGACGGTTTCCCGCGCACCTACAACCTGCAGCTGACCAAGAAGCAGTCCATGCGTTACGGCGAGAACCCCCACCAGCAGGCGGCGTTCTACGTGGAAGAAGGCGCCAGCGAACCCAGCGTCTCCACCGCCGTCACCCTGCAGGGCAAGCCGCTGTCGTTCAACAACGTGGCCGACACCGACGCCGCGCTCGAGTGCGTCAAGAGCTTCGACGACACCGCCTGTGTCATCGTCAAGCACGCCAATCCCTGCGGCGTGGCCGTGGGCGAGAGCGCTCTTGCGGCCTACGACAAGGCCTTCGCCACCGATCCCACCAGCGCCTTTGGCGGCATCATCGCCTTCAACGTGCCGCTGGACGCCGACACCGCCCGCGCCATCATCGATCGTCAGTTCGTCGAGGTGATCATCGCCCCCGGGGTCAGCGACGAGGCCCAGGCCATCGTCGCCGAGAAGAAGAACGTGCGCCTGCTCGACGTCAGCGCCAACTGGCCCGGCCAGATGGCACCGGCCCACGACCTCAAACGCGTCACCGGCGGCCTGCTGGTCCAGGACCGCGATCTGGGCACGGTCACCCGCGACGACCTGACAGTGGTCTCCGAGCGCGTGCCCTCGGAGCAGGAGATGCGTGACCTGGCCTTCGCCTGGAAGGTCGCCAAGTTCGTCAAGTCCAACGCCATCGTCTACGTCAAGGAAGGCCAGACCATCGGCGTCGGCGCCGGCCAGATGAGCCGTGTCTACTCGGCCCGCATCGCCGGCATCAAGGCCGCCGATGAAGGCCTCTCGGTGCCCGGCTCGGTGATGGCCAGCGACGCCTTCTTCCCCTTCCGTGACGGCATCGACGCCGCCGCCAGCGCCGGCATCACCGCGGTGATCCAGCCCGGCGGCTCCATGCGTGACCAGGAGGTCATCGACGCCGCCAACGAGGCCGGCATCGCCATGGTGTTCACCGGTATGCGCCACTTCCGCCACTGACGCGGTCGCGTGGCGGCGCGGGGGGGGGGG
>NZ_JASHIT010000017.1:0-100453 GCF_030733595.1 Halomonas sp. MMSF_3323
GAGAGGTCGCGGCCTCCTTCGATGTGAAGCCAGCTGCCGTGGGTGTCGACCTGGTGTAGCCCATGCGCAACGGACATGGGCGCTGAATCTCGCAGATCAGTGGCGTAATATATGCCTCGCGCACACTCCTCGAGACCCCCCATGCCACACACCGTCAGCACAACACGTTCGCCGGATTTGCTTCGACAGGTCGGGGTCGTGGTCATGCCGGGGTTTTCGCTGCTGGCGCACGCCTGTGCCACCGAACCGCTGCACGTGGCCAACTTGCTGCACGGGCGAACCCTGTATCGATTGACCAGCTACGCCAGCGGCGGCGACGCGGTGACCAGCGCCTCCCAGCAGACGGTGTTGCCACGCGCCGCGCTGGGGGAGGCGGAGTCGCAGCCCGATATGGTGCTGGTGTGTGGTCCGGCCAAGCTGCCGGGGGGCATTCCTGATGACCTGGCCGCCTGGCTCAGGCGTCTGGCGGCGTCCGGGGTGGTGCTTGGCGGTATCGGCGGTGGCACCGAAGCCCTGGCCCGGCTGGGCCTGCTGGATGGCTACCAGGCAACGCTACCCTGGCAGCGTTTCGAGGCCTTCGCTGCGGCCCATCCCAGGGTGCGCCTGTCTCAGCAGCTGTTCGAGATCGACCGCGACCGGATCACCTGCGGCGGGGGGACCGCCGCCATGGACATGATGATCACCCTGGTGGAAAGCCACCACGGCTCAGGCCTTGCCACTCGTATCTCCGAGTACTTCGTGATGGAGCGCATCCGCATGGGGGACGAGCCCCAGCAGATCCCCCTGCGTTCACGCCTGGCCCATGCGCCGGACAGCCTGGTCGAGGCGGTCCAGCTGATGGAGGCCAACATCGAGGAGCCGCTGTCTACCCATGAACTTGCCGAGCACCTGGGGATCTCTCGCCGTCAGTTGGAGCGGCTGTTCAAGAAGTACCTGAAGTCGGTGCCGAGCCGCTATTATCTGGACCTGCGCCTGCAGAAGGCCCGTCGAATGTTGCGCGATACCGACCAGCCCGCGGGCGAGATCGCCCTGCAGACCGGCTTTTCTTCTGCCGCCCACTTTTCCACGGCCTATCGCAACCACTTCGGCATGACCCCGAGAGAAGAGCGACTGGGCTGACGCTCGAGGCTTTCTGTATCCGGTACGTCTTCAGGCCTTGATGAGCGACGCTTGTCGGAATGGTCTGGTCCTGAGGGTAACGGCTGCTGTCTTCACCGTGCTTCTCCCCTCCGTCGCGTTTCAGCTTCTCGCTCCGACCCTCTCGCTTCGCCCCTGCTCACTCCCGCATTTCTAGCCTCGCCTCCACTCGTTCCGTCTGCACGCGCTCCACTCGCCTCGTCTGCACTCGTCCCGTCTGCACTCGCTCTACTCGCCTCTGCGCTCTACATCATCTCCAGCACGACTCCTCTCGCTGATCTCTCCCCGGCTTCTGTCGTCCTATCGTTTCGCCTCTTGCTATCTCTACTGTGCACTGCCCGATGTGCCTACCCGCTAACAATTGGCGTATTTCCTTCTTTTGCGTCGCCGAGTGCATAGACCGGCACAGCATTGGCACGTAAGGAATCTCCAATAAATGCTACATAGATACCGTAACTCCTGGAGCCGTTACGGCTTGTCCGCTGGCTGAGGTCAGGCAACGGCCAAGCAAATGGATCTGCTTTCGTCCCGGGAATGTCGATGGGCGTGTCGATAGCGGCCCGGGACGAAAAAAAATGAAGAAGGCGTGTAAGAAAGTCGCAGGTAACACCTACCAACCACCATGAACAACAGACGAGTTGCTCGGAAGCCTGCCGCTATTGAGGTCGGAATTCTGTGCATATTCGAACGAAGCGTGAATGAAACGGTAGCAGCAAAGTGGAGGCGTCAAGATGCCATCCACGCAAACTAAAAAAGTGAAGACGGAGAGTTAGACATGAACCACACCACCATTTCTCGACTGGGTTTCTATGTGGCCCTGTACGGCGTCGTCGCCATTCTTTTCTGGATCGGCTTTTTCAAGTATCACCCCGATGAAGCTGCAGCGATCCAGGGCATTGTGGCCAGTTCGCCACTGATGGCCTGGCTCTATGATGTCGCCAGTGTCAATCAGGTATCGGCCGCGATCGGAACCGCCGAGATTATCGTCGGCCTGCTGGTAGCCGCCTATCCCATCTCGAAAAAGGCCGGCCTGGTGGGTGGTGCCTTGGCAAGCGTGATCTTTCTGACAACGACCAGCTTCCTGTTGACCACGCCGGGTGTGCTGCACGTCAGCAGCCTGTCGGGTGACACCCTGGCATTCCCGTCCCTGTTCGGAGGCTTCCTGGCCAAGGATCTGGTACTGCTCGGCGCATCGCTGGTGATCACCGGCTCAGCCTGGCAGGCGGTGAGTGCAGAGCGCAGTGCACAGCATGCTCAGGACGACGCTCTGGTTGCTGATGCTGCATAGAAATGAAAGGGCTTTTCGGTATCGGGAGTGTGGCTTTCCCGGGCTGGAAAGCCCGGTCCGCGCCTGGTCCCTTTGTGAAGGGGCGCTGGTGGAGGACATGGCTACCAAGGTGTGTGGGCGCAAGAGTCCGCGTCGGCGCACCTTTCTAATCAAGAAGTTTGGGTGAATTAAATCAGCAGCTTAAACGAATATTGTGCCTGAATGATTAGATGGACATATTTGCAATTGCCAATATGAGGGATGCCGATTAGATTTGATGTTGCCGGGTAACAAAACGTTACGACGAGAGTCGGAAAGACGGAAAGTGGTTAGACCGAAGATAGAAGTAGAGGGCAGAGTGTCGGCGCGTCCAGGAAGATGATCCCAAGGGATGCTCGATAACGCACAAAATATCAGAACGATTCAACGTCGAAACACTATCGACGACTCCAAGGAGAGTGACATGAAAACCAAAATGATCTTTGCCGCAGTGATGGCCTCCATGTTTGCCGCTGGCAGTGTCTATGCCATGGACTCCGACACCCTGCAAAAGCGCATGCAGGAAATCGAAGAGCGCAGCACCGAAGCCTCTGAAGAGCAGAAGGTCGAGGCCCTGGAGCAGGAAGTGGCTGAGCTCAAGGACCTGCTGCAAATGACCGTAGAGAGCCTGGAAGAGTCCCAGTAACACAAGCTGGAGAAAGACACGCTGGAACGCTGACGTAAAGGGCGCTCGCTCTGCAACCCGAGAGGATCGCCCTGGCAGCGCATGAACTAGCCAAAAGGACATGCAAGCGTGAAGGGAAATGTCGGTAAGGTGATAGAAAAGGCGTGCTCATCTTGATGACTCCCTTATCTACAGCGGCAGGGACGCCGTCTTGCCTTGCGGGTTTGAAGCGCTCTTTGGGTTGGTTGTGACAAGACGTTGGGCATCAATACGCTGGCGGTTTCCGCTGGGTAGATGCCGCCAGCCAAAAGCGCTAGTGGTCAAACCAATGTTCGGACTGTGCAAGTCTGGTCATGCAGAGCAAGCGTCGGTTGCGTGCTGAAATGGTGCCCTTTAGATTGATCTTGTCGATTTGTGAACAGTGTTTTTCGAACGGATATCGATGCCTGTTCGCCGACACGTGGACGTTCATGGACCGAGCGCCTCAAGGACTTGAGTCGAAGGATTGGCTCACTGGCCGCAGGGACGCGGTCTTGCAGAGCGATTGAAGCGTGACATTGGATGTCCGGCGGAAGAGCTCGGGAGTGGTCGTCGAAGCGCCTACCTGTCGGTGGCCGTGACGCACCTTGGCTTTCACTAACGTTGGTTGATTACCGCTTCCTGCCACCACCCGGCAGCGCCATCCAGGGGCGGCGGTCAGGACAAGTGGTCGAAGGATGTTCGACGAAAACGAGGAGAGAGACATGAAAACCAAGATGTTGGCAACTGCAGCGCTGGTCTCGATGATGGCCGTCGGCTCAGCCTTCGCCATGGATTCCGATACCTTGCAGAAAAACATGCAGCGGATCCAGGAGAATGCCGAAAGCGCAGAGCGCCAGGCCAAGATTGCAGCCCTCGAGCAGGAGGTTGCAGAGCTGAAGGAACTGCTGCGCGAGACCATCGCGGCGTTCCAGGAAGCGAATATGTAAGTCGTCAGCAAAGACGGCAGCAGTGTTGTCGCGTTTCGCGACCGCTACGTGAAAGGCTCACTCAGGTGGGCCTTTTTAGCGTTTGAAGGATGCTGCGTTCGAATGCCCCTGCGTTCATGACATGCTCAATCGTGGCTACGCTGCTGCGGTCTGCTGGTATCCAGCACTCGTCCATTGATGGGAGAAAGGTCAGGGCAGCCGATACCGATTCCTATGCTGGTGCCGATGGACGGAATCCTCGATAGTAACGTCATGTCCGAATCTGCCCCCTTCAGGGCCGGCCCTGTACTGCGCATCGCTGCTGCGGGGCACTAGTCTGCAATCTCCCCCCTTTGCTGGAGATTGGACATGACCACAGCACTTCTCGTCATCGATGTTCAGGCCTCGTTTCTCGCGCGCCCCTACTGGGATGCCACTCGACTCGGTGATTGGCCGGAAGCTCAGCGCTCCTTGATCGACCTGGCACGCGAGGCAGGCATGTTGATGGTGCGAATCATCCATACGGAGCCGGGAAGCCAGGGCGCATTTGATCCCGACAATGGGTTGACCCGAGCTATGGAGGGCTTCGAAGACCCCGCTGATGTGACCTTTTACAAGACCGCCCACAACGCCTTCACCGATACAGGGCTGGACCGCTGGCTACGCGGTCGAGGGGTGTCTCGGCTATGGATCAGCGGTATTCGCACCGAGCAGTGCTGCGAGACCACCACCAGGGTGGCCTCCGATCTGGGATACGCCGTGGACTTCGTCAGTGAAGCGACCCTGACCTTTGCCATGCAGCGGGGAGCGCGAACCTTCAGCGCCAGCGACATCCGCGAGCGTACCGAACTGGTGCTGGACGGCAGATTCGCGCGTATCGTGGACGTGCAGGCGTTGCGTGAGGAAGCCGCTGCGGCCTGAGCTGGTCCATGACGGGTGCGACCGCAGTAGTCACCATATCCTGAGCATTCACCACGCCAACGACAATGATGAGGAGAGGTTGGGTGCAGGGCAGTTGCGACAAGACCAGGGTCTGGCGTATCGCCATCCTGATGATCCCCGGTCAGGTGCCTCTGGACCTGATCGGTCCCTGGCAGGTGTTGCGCAGTGCTGCCTCCGAGATCTCCTTTCAGATCGACTATGTCGGCCCCCAGGCACAGCTCGACTGGCTTGGTCCGCTCGCACTGTCCGGGATATCGCCCTTGCCCGATGACCTGCATCAGGTCGACCTGCTGCTTGTTCCGGGGCAGTACCGCGCCGCCATGGAGCCTGACGCCCAGCGACGTACGGTCGATTGGCTGAGGGACGTCGCGGAGCAGGCTAGCGCCGTGATGGGGGTATGTTCGGGTACCCTGCTGCTGGCTCAGGCGGGCCTGCTGGAAGGGCGCCGCTGCACCACCCATCACCAGCTGCTGGCACAATTGAAGGAACTGGCCCCCGGGGCTCGGGTGCAGGACGACTGCATCTTCACCGAGGATGGGCCCATCCTGACCAGCGCCGGCATCTCCACCGGGGTCGATACCATGCTGCATTGGCTCTCGCGTATTGCAGGGCAACAGACCGTGCTGACGGTGGCGCGGGATATGGTGCTGTATCTGCGACGCAGCGGTCGGGAGCCGCAACTCGGGGTGTGGCTGACCGGCAGGAATCACGTCGATCAGCGCATTCATCGACTTCAGGATCGTCTGGCGGCGGACCCGGCCGCTCCCTGGACCCTGGCTGGCATGGCCCGCGAGGCCGCCATGGGCGAACGCCACCTGAGGCGGCGCTTTGGGCAACTGACCGGCATGAGCGCGCCAGAGTATCTATCTCGCATTCGCTTGCATCTGGCCATGCAGTTGATGAGCGAGACCTCGCTGTCGCTCGCGGACATCGCCGAGCGGGTGGGGGTGAGCGACGAACGTCAGTTGCGCCGGCTGTGGAAGCGCTTTGAAGCCGACACGCCGGCCCAGTGGCGCCGCCAGCATCGCCAGTGGACGCAGGCTCAGCCGGACTGATGTTCAGTAGGCCCAGGTTCTGCTGGTCGAGATTCGGCTGGTCGAGGTTCTTCTGGTTGAGGTTCTTCTGGTCGCGGTTTCGCTGGTCGAGGCTCGGCGTGGTCGGCCTTGGCGGCGATCAACGCGCGAAACAATGAGCCCATCATCACCGGAGTGTCCTGTTCGATGACAAACCCTGCCTGGTCCAGCAATGGCCGGGCCTGGCGAGTGATATCGGTGGCGATGGCGGATGTCAGCAGATTGAGCCCCCTGCGCGCCAGTCCCGAGGGCCGCTCGTCGCTCTGGAACTTGTCCATCATGCATAGCTGGCCGTCGCCTTTGAGGACGCGATGGGTCTCGGCGAGCCCCTTTGCCGGATCCGGCATCACCGCCAGGATCAGGTGCATCACCACCACATCGAAGCTGTTGTCGGCGTAGTCCAGCCGCTCGGCGTCCATGGTTCTGGCCTCGACGTCGATGCCAAGCCGACAGGCGCGATCCTTGAGACGTTTGACCATCGCCGGGCACAGGTCGCTGGCGTGGATCTCCAGGTCGCGCGGTAGCCACGGCAGGTCCAGGCCGGTGCCGGCCCCCACCAGCAGTACCTTCATCCCCGACTGCCAGCACACCTGATTCAGGGAGCGCCGCCGCGCCCTGGCAAAGGTACGCTGGGCCACCGCGTCGTAGATGGGGGCATAAAGCGAATAGCGCCAGCGGTTCCAGACGGTGGTGTTGAGCATGGCGGAGCCCCTGGAGGTGGTAGTGATCGGGTCAGGTCCTGCGGGAGTCTTCAGCCTAGACGAAGCCTGGGTAGGCGTCATGACGATGGTGCAAGGGCAGGGCGCAAGGACAGAGCTTTGTGAAAAAGCGGGTCCCATTGCTGAAAGCCGTGGAGCGAGGGCGTCCCTATACTCGAAGCATCGATCCATTTCATGCTTTGCAGTAGCGCGCAAACTGCGCGCTCCCGTCCGACGACGGGCAACGCCAACCACAGCGGAGATCCCCGATGAGCCATACCCCGAGCCGTGCCGACTTCGACCAGTACATGGTGCCCAACTACGCTCCTCAGAAGGTCATCCCGGTGCGCGGCGAAGGCAGCCGTCTGTGGGATCAGGAAGGCCGCGAGTACATCGACTTCGCCGGCGGCATCGCGGTGAACTCGCTGGGTCACTGCCACCCGGTCCTGGTCGAGGCCCTCAAGGCCCAGGCCGACAAGCTGTGGCACCTGTCCAACGTCTACACCAACGAGCCGGCACTGGAGCTGGCCCGGGAGCTGACCGAGCGTACCTTCGCCGACAAGGTCTATCTGTGCTCTTCCGGTGGCGAGGCCAACGAGGCCGCACTGAAGCTGGCGCGTCGCTGGGCCCATGACAAGCACGGGGCCCACAAGGACAAGATCATTTCCTTCCGTCAGTCCTTCCATGGTCGCACCCTGTTCACCGTCAGCGTGGGTGGCCAGCCCAAGTACTCCCAGGGCTTCGGGCCGGTGCCCGGAGGCGTGCTCCACGCCGAGTTCAACAATCTGGACAGCGTGCGCGAACTGGTCGGCGACGACACCTGCGCCATCATGGTCGAGCCGATGCAGGGCGAGGGCGGCATCGTGCCGGCCACGCCCGAGTTCCTCCAGGGCCTGCGTGACCTGTGTGACGAGTACGACGCCCTGCTGGTGTTCGACGAGGTGCAGACCGGCGTGGGCCGCTCCGGCTCGCTGTACGCCTACATGGACTACGGCATCACCCCGGACATCCTGACCAGCGCCAAGAGCCTGGGCGGTGGTTTCCCGGTGGGCGCCATGTTGACCACCGATCGCGTCGCCCCGGTGCTGGTGCTGGGCACCCACGGTTCTACCTACGGCGGCAACGCCCTGGCCTCGGCGGTGGCATTGGCGGCGATTCGTCATATCGACACGCCGGAAGTGCTCGGTGGCGTCGCCAAGCGTCACGACCTGTTCCGCGAGCACCTGGAAGCGATCAACCGCAAGCACGGTGTGTTCAAGGAAATTCGTGGCATGGGACTGCTGATCGGTGCCGAGATGGCCCCCGAGTATGAAGGTCGCGCCAAGGACATCCTGCCGCTGGCCATCGAGGAAGGTCTGATGGCGCTGATCGCCGGCCCCAACGTGCTGCGAATGGCGCCGTCGCTGGTGATTCCCGAGGCCGACATCGTCGAGGGACTCGAGCGTCTCGAACGCGCCATCGCACGGATGGTCAGCGCGTCGTGAAAGGTGCCGATCAACATGAGCTGACGGGAGGGCATCCGATGCTGGCCGTTCGCCCTGTGCGGCTAGGTGACCTGCCGGCGCTGGAGCGCCTGGCGGGTTCCGCCCAGCCACGTTTGACCAACCTGCCGGCCCACCGTGATCGCCTGGAAGAGCGCATCGCGCGCTCCCAGCGGGCGTTTGCCAGTGAGGCCGAGGTGCCCGGCGACGAGCACTACACCTTCGTGCTCGAGGATCGCGAGCGGGGTGAGGTGGTCGGTACGGCGACCATCCGCGCCCTGGCCGGGGCCACCGAGGCGTATTACACCTATCGCCAGGAAACCCTGATCCACGCCTCGCAGCAGCTCAATGTTCGCCGTGAGGTGCCGACCCTGGCGCTGTCCCATGAGGTCTCGGACGCCAGCCTGCTGTGCGCGCTGTCGCTGGATCCGCGCTACAAGGGCACCAGCGCCGAGAGCCTGCTGCGCCGTGCCCGGCTGATGTTCATCGCCCAGTACCCCGAGCGCTTCGCCGAGGTGCTGGCGATGGCCTTCCCGGGGTATCTGGACGACGACGGCGAGTCGCCGTTCTGGAACAGTGTCGGTCGCCACTTCTTCGTGCGCGACTACCACGAGATCAACTACACCGCAGGCGTGCGCTCGAAGAGCTTCATCGCCGAGGTGATGCCGCAGTTCCCGCTGTACCTGGCGCTGCTGACGCCCCAGGCGCGCGCTGCCATCGGGCGCGAGCACCCGGCCCACGAGGCGGCGCTGGAGGAGATGCTGGCCGAGGGCTTCCTGCGCTCGCGCCACGTCGACCTGTTCGACGCAGGCCCGGTGATCAAGGGTGACCGCATGCGCCTCGAGTCCTTCCGTCGCGCCGCCTGGCACCCGGTACGCATCCGCCCAGAGCACGCTCTACCCGATGCTGAGCCTGCGATGGTCGCCAACCAGTGCCTGGACGGCTTCTGCTGCACGGTGGCGCGCTACGCGCTGTCGCCCACCGGCCAGCTGATGCTGTCGCCGGCCCACGCCGAACTGCTGGGCGTGGAAGAAGGACGTGCGGTGCTGGCGGCACCGCTGGGGCTGAGCGATGACGGGCTCGACCCGGGCTACGATGAGGGAGAGCTGTAATGCGCATGCGACCGATCATGGAAGGGGACCTGGACGAACTCCAGGCGCTGGCCCGGGAGACCGGCGTCGGCTTCACCTCCCTTCCCGACAACCGCGAGTTTCTGGCGGACAAGATCGCCTCCGCGACGAGCGCGTTCAACGAGCAGACCCCGGTGGACCAGCGTCTCTACTTCTTCGTGCTGGAAGACGAGGAGAGCGGGCATCTGGCCGGCTGCTGCGCCATCGAGGGGCAGGTCGGGCGTGAAGTGCCGTTCTATCACTACCGCGTGGGCACCCTGGCGCACTCGTCCAAGCAGCTCGACCTGCATCGCACCGTCGATACGCTGTTTCTGAGCTCGGATCACACCGGCGACGCCGAGGTCGCCTCGCTGTTCCTGCGCCCGGAGTTCCGGGGTGCCGATCGCCGCCATCAGCGCAACGGCGCGCTGTTGTCGATGATGCGTTGGCTGTTCATGGCCGAATTTCGCGATCGTTTTCCCGAGAAGGTGCTGGCGGAGATGCGCGGACGCTTCGACGAGAACGGACGCAGCGCCTTCTGGGACTGCCTGGGGGCCAACTTCTTCCCCATGGACTTCAACGAGGCGGATCGGCTGACCGGCCTTGGCCAGAAGAGCTTTATCGGCGAGCTGATGCCCAAGTTCCCGATCTATACGCCGTTTCTCTCGGAGCAGGCGCGTGCCTGCATCGGTCAGGTCCATGAGCACACCCGCCCGGCCCTGGCCATGCTCAAGAAGCAGGGGCTGCGCTGGGAGGGCTATATCGACATCTTCGACGGCGGCCCCACGGTCGAGGCCTACATCGACGACGTCAAGGGCGTGCGCTTGTCGCGACACGTGCGTGTCGAGGTCGACCCCAACGCCGACAGCGCCGAGCGGCCCCAGTGGCTGGCGGCGACCACCCGCATGGCCGACTTCCGTGCCGCCTGGGTCGGGCGCGGTCCCGACGCCGACGGCGTGCTGGTGCTCAATGACAACGAGGCGCGCAGGCTGGAGGTCGCCTCCGGCGACACCCTGCGCGTGCTGAATTCCGACGAGGAGGCGTGATGCAACCCACACAACAATTGCTTATCGATGGACAGTGGATGTCCGGCGACGCCGAGGCCTTCACCAAGCTCGACCCGATCACCGGCGCCGAGCTGTGGCAGGGCAAGGCCGCCAGCGACGAGCAGGTCGCCCAGGCCGTTGCCAGCGCACGCAAGGCTTTTCCCGACTGGGCATTGACCTCGCTTGACGAGCGTGAAGCCCTGGTCGAGCGCTTCCGTGGCGTGCTTGAAAGCCACCGCGAGGACCTGGCGGCCAGCATCGCCCACGAGACCGGCAAGCCGCTGTGGGAAGCACGCACCGAGGTCGGCGCCATGATCGGCAAGGTGGCGCTGTCCATCCGTGCCCGCGAGGAACGTACCGGCGAGCGCGAGCGTGACCTGGGCGACGCCCGAGCGGTACTGCGCCATCGCCCCCATGGCGTGATGGCGGTATTCGGCCCCTACAACTTCCCCGGCCATCTGCCCAACGGGCATATCGTGCCGGCGCTGCTGGCCGGCAATACCGTGGTGTTCAAGCCCAGCGAGCAGACCCCGCTGACCGCCGACCTGACCCTGCAGTGCTGGCTCGAGGCCGGCTTGCCGGCGGGCGTCATCAACCTGGTCCAGGGCGCGGCACAGGTCGGCCAGGCGCTGTCCGCCGATGCCGGTATCGATGGCCTCCTGTTCACCGGCAGCGCCAAGGTCGGTGGCCTTTTGCACAAGCAGTTCGCCGGCCAGATGGGCAAGGTGCTGGCGCTGGAGCTCGGCGGCAACAACCCGCTGGTGGTCAAGGACGTGCCGGACGAGGACGCCGCGGTGCTGACCATCCTGCAGTCGGCCTTTCTGTCCGGGGGCCAGCGTTGCACCTGCGCCCGCCGCCTGATCGTGCCCGAGGGCGAGGCCGGTGATCGCCTGATCGACGCCCTGAGCGGTGCCATCGAGCGCCTGCGCGTGGCCGAGCCCTTTGACGAGGAGGCGCCGTTCTACGGTGGTCTGGTCAGCGTCGAGGCGGCCGAAGGGCTGCTCGCCGCTCAGGCAGACCTGGAGGCTCGCGGTGGCAAGGTGCTGTCGCGCATGCGCCAGGTCGAGCCGGGCACCAGCCTGCTGACACCGGGACTCGTCGACGTGACCGGGGTCGAGGTGCCGGACGAGGAACACTTCGGGCCGCTGCTCAAGGTCTACCGCTACCAGAGCTGGGACGACGCCATCGCACTCGCCAATGACACCCGCTATGGCCTGTCCGCCGGGCTGATCGGTGGGGAGCGGGCCGATTGGGACGACTTCCTGCTGCGCATCCGCGCCGGTATCGTCAACTGGAACCGCCAGACCACCGGCGCCTCCGGCGACGCGCCCTTCGGCGGCGTCGGCGACAGCGGCAACCATCGCCCCAGTGCGTATTACGCTGCTGACTACTGCGCCTACCCGGTCGCCTCGGTGGAGAGCGAAGCCCTGAATCTGCCTGAAAAGCTGCCGCCGGGGGTGAGCCTGTGAGCGATATGAGCCAGCGGGACGTGGTCGAGGTCAACTTCGACGGCCTGGTGGGGCCGACCCACAACTACTCGGGGCTGGCCCACGGCAACGTGGCGTCGATGTCCCACGGTGGCCTGGTGTCCAATCCTCGCGAGGCGGCGCTGCAGGGCCTGGCCAAGATGAAGGCGCTGAAGGACGCGGGCTACGTGCAGGGCGTGCTGCCGCCGCAGCAGCGCCCTGACCTGGGGGCGCTGCGCTCGCTGGGCTTTGCCGGCGACAACGGTCAGGTGCTGGCCCAGGCCGCCAGCCAGGCGCCGCAACTGCTGCGCGCGGTGTGCTCCGCTTCCAGCATGTGGACGGCCAACGCCGGCACCGTAACGCCGAGCCTGGATGCCGCTGACGGTCGAGTGCACTTCACCCCGGCCAACCTGCAGTCGAGCTTCCACCGCTTTCTGGAGCCGGAGACCACCGGTCGGGTGCTGGCGGCGATCTTCGCCGATCCCGCTCACTTCGCCCATCACCCGGTGCTGCCGGCGACGCCGGCGTTCTCCGATGAAGGCGCGGCCAACCACACCCGGCTATGCGGCGAGCACGGCGAGCCAGGGGTGCACCTGTTCGTCTACGGGCGTCAGGCCTTCGGTGGTGACGGCGTCGAGCCGCATCGCTTTCCGGCCCGCCAGACCCTGGAGGCCAGCCAGGCCATCGCCCGCCAGCATGGGCTCGCTGAGCATCAAGTGGTCTACGCCCAGCAGCACCCGGATGCCATCGACGCAGGGGTCTTCCACAACGACGTCATCGCCGTGGGCAACGGCCCGGTGCTGCTCTACCACGAGCTGGCCTTCCGAGACGAAGAGGCCACCCTCGATGCGCTGCGCGAGAAGATGTCGACGCCGCTGATTCCGGTGCGGGTGCCGCTTGAGGCGGTCAGCCTCGAGGATGCGGTGGCCTCCTACCTGTTCAACTCCCAGCTTCTGTCCAATGACGACGGCAGCATGACCCTGGTGGTGCCGGGGGAGTGTCAGGAGCGTGAGGCGGTGTGGCGGTGCATCCAGGATCACCTGCTGGCCGGCAACAACCCGATCGGCGAGGTGGTGGTCAAGGACGTCAAGCAGAGCATGCGCAACGGAGGTGGTCCGGCCTGCCTGAGGCTCAGGGTGGTGCTGAGCCAGGCCGAGCGCGAGGCGCTGTCCGGCCGGGTGCTGCTCGACGACGCCCTCTACGCCGACCTGGTCGCCTGGGTCGAGCGTCACTACCGCGAACGTCTGGCACCGGAAGACCTGGCCGATCCCAGGCTCGCCGAGGAGACATTGGCGGCGCTGGACGAGCTGACGTCCCTCCTCGCGCTGGGCCCTGTGTACCCCTTCCAGGGAGCTGGCAACTGAGCCGCGATGGGCTCAAATGAGCACGCGTATCCTGGTTGCTGTTTGTCGATTCGACCCCACCCTCCCCGGTGGGGTTTTTTATTGAGCGAGAGCGCCAGATGGGCCTTGGTGCAGCGCTTCTGCCCAGGGCATGTAGCGCAGCGAAAAGACCGCGTCCGGATGGCAGTCGTTGCCGCGTTGGCGTGGGGTCGCCGGGCTTGCCTGGAAGTCGGATTCGGTCGCGCTGGTGCGGGCGAAGGCTTCGCGGACGACGCCGATGCGACAGCTCAGGGCGTCGCGGTAGGCCTGGCGCATGGGCGGATCCAGGTTGCGGGCGCCTTCGTCGTCCTGCCACCACACCTGCCAGCCGCTTTCGGTGATGTCCTCGGCCCAGGCCGCGTAGACCCCTGGCGTCACGAAGCCTCCGCTGAACATGCTCAGGTGCAGCGGGCCCGTCAGTTGTTGGCTGGCGCTGGCCAACTGGCGCGTCAGTTCCTGGCGTACGCCGGGTTCACGAAACAGCCAGTCATCGAGTTCTTCCGGCAGGTACCAGCCCACCGGCGTCAGTGGCCATTGGCGCTGGATCTGCTGCTGTCGCGCATGCGCCTTGGCCAACTGCTGGTACCAGTAGTGACGGAAGCGGGCGTTGTCGGGGAGGGTTTCGTAGTATTCGGGGTCCTGATAAAGACCGAGAATCAGATCGAGTCCCTGGCGTTCAGCGTCGACCAGGGCGCTGGACAGCCAGCCATCGGCGCCGCCGAAGGTCTCTTCGCCGTACTGGGTCCACTGCACGATCAAGGTGTGGACGCCGTTCTCGCGGGTACGCCGCCACAGCGTCTGCCACTGCTGTCGGCTGAGCGTCGCATCGCGATTCTGAGGCTGGTAGAACAGGGTTTCGCTGCGGTAGTTCTCGGCGGCTCTTGTCAGGGGGCTGTCGTCGGCGGCAGCGACCGTCCCCACGGGCATGGCAAGGACCAGAGTCAGGGTCAGTGGCGCGACAATGCCAGCGAATGGGACTGGCACCGCGGTGCCTTTGAGGTGTCCGGCCACAAGAATGCTTGAGTTCATCACAGGCTCAGCTCCAGATGGATCATCCAGCCGTCGCGTTCCTGGTAGAGGTTGCCCCCCAGGGATTGCTGGTACTCGGTGGAGACGCTCAGCTTGCGGCGAAAGGCGTTGTAGTGATCCTCGTCGTACCACCGCTCCCAGCGCAGTCCGGCGGCGAGTCGTACATCTTCGTCCCAGCTGGTGGTGTCGTGGCTGGTGGCCTGGAGACTGGCGTAGGGCATCAGCGTCTGGGCCGAACGGGTCGGCAGCTTGAAGGTGCGGCCCTGGCGGTAGCGGCCGAACAGCTGTACATCGCCACGTTGGGTCCACCAGGCGGCGTCGAGATAGAGCGAGCGCTCGTTCCACTGATCCTGGCTCGCGCGCCATTCGCTGCTGTAATCGCCCTGATCCAGAAAGGAGCCGGTGGCCCTCAGCAGCAGATTGTAGTCGGTGTGCTCGCCATCGTTTTTCTGGGACTCGGCGAATATCTCGGCGTACAGGTTCAGGTTGTGACGGGCCAACGGCTTGGCCCGCAGTCCCAGACCCAGGGAGCGTCCTCGCCCGTAATCATCACGATCATCGCCGCCGATGATGGCTCTCATGTAGCCGGCCAGCTCCCGTCCCTGGTGGATCGGGTCGTGGCCAAGCGCGTGGTCCCATTGAACCACCTGGGTGTTGATATCGTGGCCGCTATCGTCGTCGTTATCGTGGTTCGATGGGTCACTGCGTATCCCCGGCGTCGGGCTGGTTGGCGACCAACTGCTGGTCAGCGTGATCCGGTCGCGCCGCGTCAGCGTCTCGTGGGCCCTTCGCAGCCGGTAGCGGCGCTCGGCCATGGCCTCGAGGCTGTCCTCGCCCACCGCCAGGTCGAAGGGCTGCAGGTCGATAGCGTCCTCGATGCGCGTCATGGAGCGGGCGTTGTCGCCAATGGTGCTGTAGAGGTTTCCCAGGGTGGCGGCGCTGACGTAGTCCTCTGGATAGGCCGGACGGGCGCGCTCCAGCAGCGCAATGGCCTCTGACCGAGCACCTGCTTCCTCCGTTGCAGCGAGCGTCAGTCCCAGCTCCCGGGCAAGCCTTGGCGAGCCCGGCGAGGCCGCCTGGGCCTCGGTCAGCCAGCGGCGTGCGAGGGTCGGGTCTCCGGCCTGGCGGGCCACTTGGCTCGCGCCTTCCAGGATGGCGGCGTCGGTCTTGGGCTTTCCGCCGGCGGCTGCCACTGCGCCTCTGGCCAGGGCCACGGCGCCGGCGTCGTCGTGGCGGGCCAAGGCGATGCGTGCGCCGAGCAGCCTCGCCTCAGGACTATCGCTATCCTCGGGCCACCAGCGCCAGGCGCCCTCGGTGTCGCCACTTGCCAGGGCACTGCGCGCGCCGGCCAGGCGGTCTGTCTGGTCGAGTTTGCCGTCGCTGGCGCCGTCGCGTTCGAACGCTCGCCACTGACGCCAGGCGGCGTCGGGGTCGCCGGCGGCAAACAGCGCGAACGCCAGGCGTTTGCGGGCCTGGATCTCTGGCTGCGTCATTGCAGCCGTCACCGCGCCAGCTTCTGGCTGGCGCGGGGTGAGCTGTGTCAGCGCCCTCTGAAGATAGGCGGCGGCCTGGGCGGGCCTGTCTTGCGAGCAGATCCCGAGGGCCGCCCAGGGTGGCGTGCTGGCGTCGGCCACGCTGCGAACGACAGGGCAACGATCGTGGCGCGCAAGCTGCTCGAGCAGGTTGTTGCGCTCGGTATCGGCCAGTCGGGGCTGGCGTACCAGCGCTTCCAGCGTTGAATCGGTGACGCCGGCATTGTCGTCGGCGTAAAGCTGGGCCAGTCGCGCCAGTGAGGTCGCCGATAGCCGCTCGGGGGCAAGCTTGAAGGCTTGCTCCAGCAGTCGCCGGGCCGCCTGGGGCCGCTGTGATGCCAGATACAGATAGCTTGCCTGCTCAAGCGAGCCGGAATCGCCGGTCAGATGATAGTGCTGCTGCCATAGCTCGGCGGCCTCGGGGCGTCCCAGCCGCTGGGTCAACTCGGCGCGCTCGCGCAGGATCGCCGGCGTCTGTGGCTGACGTGTCAGCAGGCGCAGCGCCTTGTCATCCAGCCCGTCGGCGCGATAGCGATCCAGCAGCACCCGATCGCGTCGCTGGTGCCAGGCCTCCGGCAGTTCCGTGGTTTCCAGCAGTTCGAGGGCATCGAGACGATCGGCGAGTATCAGCCAGCTTTGCGGATCTTCCTTTGCGTCGCACTCGGTGAAGGTGCTCAAGGCCTCGGGGTCGCCATGATCGCTGAGCCAGCTCACCAGCGTCAGGCAATCCATGTCCTGGCGGCTGGCCATCTGGCGGACCCTGTCGGTGTCGCCCACTGCCAGCGAGGTCTGCAGCAGCTTGCGGGTGTCGCTGGCGTCCAGCTGATCCGACTGCTCCAGGGTGGCCAGCCAGCGCTGGGCGATCCCGGAGTAGCCCAGGGCGATGGCGCGATCGGCGCCTGCGCGCAGCACGAAATGGCGGACGTCGCCCTCGGGAAGCCTGGCGATCAAGGCATTGATGCCGCGTGCATCATCGGTCTGAATCATGGCGATCGACAGGCGTCGCCAGTCGTCGTCGTTCAGCGTATCTTCCATGGCGTGGGGCACCAGCGCATCGATCACGCCGTTCCAGTCCTGGATCTGCTCGGCCAGGGCGGCACGGTAGCGGTCCCGTGCCAGGGCGTCCTGCCGGGCGGGCACCGTAGCAAGCCATTCCAGTGCTGCCCGGGCGCCGCGGGTTGCGCGCAAATAGTTGGCCTGGGCGCTCCACAGGGCCTCCCGGGCGCTGCCCGACGTTTCGCTGAGCCATAGCGTCAACTCGCCCTCGCTGGCGTGGCCGTCGGCGATCCAGGCCTGGCGCAGGGCATTGATCTGGACCGCCGCCACGTTGGCGTCCAGCGCCCCCAGCGCCGCCATGGCGCCATCCAGATTGCCCTGCTTCGCCAGTGCCTGGGCCAGCAGGCGATAGGCCTCGACGTTCTCGGGCACCTGGCTGATCAGGTGCTCCATCAGCTGCTGGACTTGCGCCCAGTCGCGCTGTTCTGCTGCCCGGTAGGCCTTGTCGAGATAAGGGTAGCTGTGAAACTCCTCGAACTGGTTCAGCCCCAAGGCCGGTGGCTGAGTCAGCAGCTGAGCCAGCGACACGGCGATCAGCAGCGACATCGCCCTGGCCTTCATACCGCCACATCCTCGAGACTGCGGGCCGCCTGTCGGCGGTGGTCCGCCTGGAGCGCGAGCGCTCGCTCCAGGTCATTCGATTCGATCATCCCGCGCGCGACAAGGAAGTCGCCCAGACGACCCTGTTCAGGATCGAAGTCGATCATCGCCTGGCCGAACAGGGCGGGTGTGATAAGCCCTTGCTCCAGCAACAGTTCTCCGAGCAGGTACTGGTGAGCGCAGTAACCATCGAGGCGTGCGGCGTCGGCGTCTGCATCCAGCTCAAGCAGTCGGTCCCGGTCGACGTCGCCAAGCTCTCCCAGGTACCAGTGGCGCAGGCCAAGGGTGACGCGTCCGAGCGGGACCAGACGCTGCTCGACAGGACGCTTGATGCGCCGGCCAATGGCGCCGATGGCGACCGGACTCAAGGCGGTCTCGGTGGCGATGATCAGGCTGTCGCCGCTCTCGCCGATGGGCAGCGTGGCGTAGCGCAGGGCGACATGCCGGGGCAGGGCGTCGATCAGCGCGGGCGACAGCACCAACGGATGGATCTCGACGCTGGCGATGCCCCGCCGTCTGGCTTCAAGTCTGGCCAGCGTTGCCCCGGACACCAGGTCTCGTGCAATCAGCTCTCTGGGTAGCCGACGTGCTCCGACCTCAACACCTATGCGTTCGATATCGCTCGCGGTGACAACGCCATCCTCGATCAACAGGGCTTCGAGAGAGACTTGCACGGCGTCGTCGAGCTGGGGGAAGTCGTGGGTGGTCTTGTCCCAGGCGAAGGTGCGGTGGCGCGCCCGGGTGAAGAACAGCTTCCAGGCCCGCACGTTGGCCAGAAAGTTGACCAGATTGCTCCACAGCATGCGTGGAAAGGACAGCAGGCCCTGACGCCAGCCGTAGTAGATCTTGACGAAGTAGAAGCGCTGGAAGGCCCTGTTGACCAGCAGCAGACCATTGATGGTGAGCAGGGTCTCCAGCAGCCAGCCACCGAGGATCGACTGGAAGTGCCAGGCCTGTGGCGACAGCACGGCGTACAGCCACAGCCCTGCCAAGATCAGCATCAGCAGGGTGGCGACCAGCGCCAGGGGGTAGGCCACCAGGCCACGACGGTCGCGCCACAGAAAGTAGTTGAGACGCCAGTTGGTGCGGCTCCAGCCCAGATGCTGATAACCCTGGAAGACGATACCGGTGATCCAGCGGGACTTCTGCCGGACCACCGCGCCCAGCGCCGTGGGGAAGTGCTCGCGCACACAGATCACCTTGCTGTCACGCTTCGACAGGCCGTGGGCGTGTTCGCGCCGAGGCGACAGCTCATCGCGCTCGACGCTGTAGCGCACGAAGACACAGGAAAGCCCGCTTTCGTGCAGGCGAAAGCCGATATCGTAGTCTTCGGTCAAACTCCAGATGTCGAAGGTGATGCCGTCATTGAGCTGCCTTAAGTGGGCCAGCGCACGACGACTGAAGCAGGTGCCGACCCCGGCGCTGGGCACCTGGCCGCACATGGCCTCGCGGATCAGCACGTCCTTGCCGTGGTACTCGGAGAACTCGTCGATGTAGTGGCCGCCGGAGAGCTGATACCAGCGTGGACGGAAGGGGTAGACCGGGACCTGTATCAGGTCCTTGTCCGGCAGCAGATAGTTGTAGAGCCTAAGCTCCATCGGTGAAATGACGTCTTCGGCGTCATGCAGGATGCAGCCGGCAAACTCGATCCCGGCGGCCTTCTCGAAGCGCGCGATGGCCTCGATGATGTTGTTCAGGCAGTCGGCCTTGCTGGTGGGGCCGGGGTGTACCGTGACCACCTTGTGCACGTTGCTGAAGCTCTGGCAGACCGCGTCCACCTCGGCCTGGGTCTCGGGGTCGTTGGGGTAGGTGCCGACGAAGATCTGATAGTTCTCGTAGTCCATGGTGCTGGCCATCAGCTGGGCCATCTGGCCGACCACGCCGACTTCCTGCCAGGCCGGCACCATGACCGCCAGCGGCTTCTCCCGTGCCTGATAGAGACGCTCCTCGTTGGCCCGGGGATTGTCGCGATAGATCGACCAGTAGCGCCAGCTGCGCCGGGTCCAGTAGACCAGATCGAGAAACAGGTCATCGATGCCCATGGCCAGCATCAGCAGGCACAGCGTTATGGCGACGTACTTCAGGGCGAACAGCACATGGATGGTGGCGTCGACCAGCCACAGTGACAGCTCGGGGGATAGCTCAGGCATCGCCGGCCTCGTGTGCCTCGAGGGTGTGGGCAAGCCAATCGTGAAGGTCGTCGATGATCTGACTGGCGGCGTCTCCGCTGCCATAGGGATTGGGGATCGCGCCCATGCGACGGCGTGCCTTCTCATCATCGAGCAGTCGCGCCGAGGCGGCCACGATAGCGTCGCTGTCACTACCGGTCAGGATGACGGTACCGGCGTTTAGGGCATCGCTGCGCTCGGTGTGCTCACGCATCACCAGCACCGGCACACCGAGGGCTGGCGCCTCTTCCTGGATGCCGCCGGAGTCGGTGAGGATCAGGCTGGCGCGGCCCATCAGCCAGACGAAGTCGCGATAGTCCTGGGGCGGCACCAGCAGCACATTGGAGATACCCGCCAGGGCGTGTTCCACGACGTCCTTGATCGCTGGGTTGAGATGGACCGGGTAGACCAGATCGACGTCCGGGTAGCGAGCGGCAAGTGCGGCGATGGCGGTACAGATGGTACGGATGCCTTCACCGTGGTTCTCCCTGCGGTGGCCGGTGATCAGCACCAGCCTGGCATCGTCGCGCAGCGCGGCAAGCGGTGAGGGGGCGGCCGGGCGATAGCCTTGGCGGTCGAGGCGGCTTTTCATCCAGGCCAGGGCGTCGATGACGGTATTGCCGGTCACCAGGATGGAATCCGGCGCTACCTGTTCGCGCAGCAGGTTGTGGCGCGCCGACTCGGTGGGGGCGTAGTGGCGCCGGGCGATACGCGCCACCATGCTGCGATATGCCTCCTCTGGCCAGGGCGACGCGATATTGCCAGTGCGCAGGCCGGCTTCTACATGGGCCACCGGGACCCGGCGGTGGAAGGCCGCGAGGCTCGCAGCAAAGCAGGTGGCGGTATCGCCATGGACCATCACCAGGTCGGGGGCCACCCGTGACATGTCCTGGTCGAGTGCCTGGATCATCGCCTGCATCAGACCGTTGAGGGTCTGGGCTGGCCTCATCACCGCCAGGTTGCTGTCCGGCGTGAGGTCGAACAGCGACAGCGCCTGAAACAGCATCTCGTCGTGCTGGCCGCTGGCGCACAGGTGCAGTGACAGCTCCGGGCATGCCTGTATGGCCTGGGCGACCGGGGCCATCTTGATCGCCTCGGGACGGGTTCCAACAACGAGCATGACGACAGGCATGAGACGTCCCATGGGAGCGGAGTAAAGTATTCTTTGATTATCTCAGCATACTTCGGTGCGAACCGGGCGTTATCGCAGTGATCAAGGTCAACAAAAGGATATTTTTTGCCGAAAGCGGCGAGAGAGCGACACCTCGTAAGGGAGAGGCGGAGCGACTCTTGGGAGAGAGGGTAGCGGCGAGCCTGGAGAGAGGGTGGCGGCGAGCGTGGAGAGAGGGTAGCGGCGAGCCTGGAGAGAGGGCGGCGGCGAGCCTGGGGAGAGAGGGTAGCGGCGAGCCTGGAAAGAGAGCGGCGCCGGGAATCGAATCCCGGGACGACCCAGCCAGCCAGTCAGCAGGTTTTGCAATGCACAAGGAAGTCGAGCACCTTGTGCTCGCTCATTTCGCAGGGCTTCAGTTGCCACCCACGAGCGGTCAGGTAGCCGTTGAGACTGACCACATCGTTGCCGCCCAACTCCCGGGCGAACACCTTGAGCGAGCGCCCTCGATTGAAGGTGCGTCGGGTCATGGCGTAGCGGCGTCCCCGGTAGTGCACCTCGCTGTAGCCCTCGGGCACAGCTTCGAGCAAGAGCGCCAGGTCGTCGGGCGTCAGCTTGTCGGCTGTCAGATCGTCAGCAGCGGGATCTGAAGCCGGCTGCGGCCTGGCATCGGGCAAGTCTGGATGGGCCTTTGATGCTGCCGGCTTTCCAGTGGATGCTTGCGACATGGCATAGACCTCCGGGGCAATTGCTGCGGCGGCGAAGGGGCCGAGCGGTTATGCTGAGTCTACCCAAGTTTTCCCAGGCCAAGGAGGGATGCCCTGTGGCTGGAAGTAGCCTGTTAACCCTGATCGACGACATCGCCACCCTGCTCGACGATGTCTCGGTGATGACCAAGGTGGCGGCCAAGAAGACCGCCGGTGTTCTCGGCGACGATCTGGCGCTCAATGCCCAGCAGGTCACCGGCGTGGCGGCGGATCGCGAGCTGCCGGTGGTGTGGGCGGTGGCCAAGGGGTCGCTGTTCAACAAGTGTTTCCTGATTCCCGGCGCGCTGTTGATCAGCGCCTTCGTGCCCTGGCTGGTGACGGTACTGCTGATGCTTGGCGGGGCCTTTCTGTGCTTCGAGGGCGCGGAAAAGCTGGCCCACAAGTTCCTGCACAAGGAAGACGCCGAGCAGGAGCGCCAGGCGCGACTGGCGGCGCTGGCCGACGGCGAAACCGACATGAAGGCCTTTGAACGCGACAAGATCAAGGGCGCCATCCGCACCGACTTCATTCTCTCGGCGGAGATCATTGTCATCGCGCTGGGCACCGTCAGCGCCGCCCCCCTGAGCCAGCAGATCGCGGTGCTGGTGGCCATCGGCCTGCTGATCACCGTGGGTGTCTACGGCCTGGTGGCGGGGCTGGTCAAGCTCGACGACCTGGGGCTCTACCTGACGCAGAAGGACGGCGGCCTGGCACAGGCCCTGGGCCGAGGACTGCTCAAGGGCGCACCGCTGTTGATGAAGGGGCTGTCGATCTTCGGCACCCTGGCGATGTTCCTGGTCGGCGGTGGCATTCTTGCCCACGGCATCCCGGTGGTCGGGCACTGGATCGAGGGGCTGGCCGAGACCGAGGTAGCCCTTCCCGGCCTCGACGCCATCATGCACGGGCTGGTGCCAATGCTGGGGAACGGCCTGTTCGGCCTGGCCGTGGGTGCTGCCCTGGTGGCCGTCTGGACCGGCATCCAGCGGCTTCGGGGCAAGGGCCACTGATCGCGGATAGGTAGACAGGGGCGGAGCGTGCTCCTGGCTTCAAGCAAGAAGGGCGACCCGTGGGTCGCCCTTCTTGTGTGGTGGATGGCCCTTTCCTGGCTTTGCCGATGGCCCTTTCCTGTCTTTACTGATGTGGGGCCTAGCCGGTAGCGCGTCGGCGTGCCGCGACCAGGGTACGCAGGGCGTCCACCGTCAGGAATATCACCAGGCTTACCCCCATTACCGGCATCGCCAGGCCCAGCAGCAGCGCCACCAGCGAAATGAGCGCCAGCACCGACAGCGGTAGTTCCAGCAGGGCCTGCCACAGCGTCTGGCTGTCGCGGGTCAGGGCACGGCGGCGCCACCACATGGCGTAGCCCCAGCCGACCATGGTCATGATGCCGATGCCGAGGGCGGCCAGCAGCAGTTGGTTGGGCAGGCCGAAGAGGATGCCCATATGGCCGTCGATGCCCCAGCGGGTGAGCTTGGCCGCAGGCGGGTAGTCGTTGAAGCTCACCTGATCCAGCACCTGGAAGCTTTGCGGATGGATTGCCACCTCGTCCACCTGGGACGGCCAGCTACGGTCGATCTCGCGCACCTTCCAGGCCTGATTGTCGCCGGGCACCAGCAGCTCGATCTTGCCGGCGTCGAGGCCTGCCTCACGGGCCTGGCGTTCGACCGCGTCGAAGGCCTCAAGCGACCCCGATACGGTCGGGTGAGCGCCGGGCATGGCGTGGTCGGCGTGTGCGTCGTAGGCGACGTCGTGGGCCTGAAGCGACTGGGACACCCGAGGCGTCCCCCAGCCTGCGGCCTTGAGCATGGTGAAGAAGTTGTCGCCGGCGTACTTCGACCAGGTCATGCCGGTGGCCGACAGGGCCAGCAGGCCGACCAACAGGAACAGCCCCAGCAGACTGTGGCGTCGGCGGGTGCGCAAGCGACGGGCGGTGCGGGTCTGCTTGTCGGGCTGCACTCGGGGCGAGGGGGTGACCGCCCAGATGGTCAGCCCGCCCAAGGCGGCGAGCCACATCCAGGAAGCGGCCAACTCGCTGTAGAGGCGGCCGGGATCGCCCTGCATCAGGCTGCGGTGGATCTGGTCGATGATCCGGCGTAGCGGCAGTACCCCACTGGTACCGTAGACGGTCATGTCGCCACGGATTTCGAGGCTTTGCGGGTCGACAAAGATGGCCCGGTGTTCGCCGGCATCAAGGCTTGGGTCTGCGAACATCACCCGGGTGGTGGCGCCGGGTTCGGGGGCCGGGCGCACGGCGCTGGGCAGGGCGGAATCATCGAGATAGTCCTGGGCCGCTGCAATCTGGCGTGACAATGGCCGGGCCAAGGTCGCGGAAGCGCTGTCCGAACCGGTGGTCAGCGCGTCCCGGTACAGTGCCTGCTCCAGTGCCGGGGTCAGCGCATAGAGCGTGCCGGTGAGGGCGGCGAAGAAGATGAAGGGGCCGACCAGCAGGCCGATATAGAAGTGCAGTCGTATCACCAGCGTCTTCAGCGCCGGCGCAACGGGTTTCGCGTGCGTCGTCATGGTCATTCTCTTGAAGGCGGAGTTGCCGACGGCGATGCCGTTCGGTGGCTCTGGAGGCGGTGGCCTCGATGGATCACGACAATGACGCGGGAGGGGCGCGGGGAGTCGGACGCTGGAAGCGCCCGCTGACAACGGGGGGAATGCCTGCAGCACAACGTGCCGGCGGGGCCCGCGGCGCCAGGCTAACCAATACCAGCAACAGCAGGGCCAGCCACGGCACCTGGGCAAACAGTACGCAGTAGCCACAGGCGGCCAGGTGATGATGTCCGGCGTCACCGACCGCCCCCTCGGCGGCAGGCTCAAACGTGCCGTGCCCCTCTACTTCCGCGGCGCTCGGCGTGGGATCATGCTGGGCATGGCCTTGTCCGGTGCCTTGAGCCAGGCCTTGGTGGTGACCATGTCCATGGTGGTGTTGTCGACCGGCCTCGTCCTCCATCGCCAGGCGCTGGACCTGGCTGATCAGTGGGCCCACGAACAGCATCAGCATGGCCAGCACCGCCAGCAGGCAGACCCGGCGCTGACGGCGGGGTCGGGAGCTCAAGAGACGAGCGGCTGAGGGCATGAAAGAGGCAACCTTAGCGATCGGGAATATGCAGACGGGCCACTATAGTGCAGCGCCTGGCGTTTGCCCACGGTGGAGGCATGCTCTTCCGAGGGACCTGTGCCGGCGGCAATGGGGGCACACGGGTCGATACCACCAGCCAGGGATCTATCGATGAGTGACGGCTACAAAGAGGGCGAAGGGACCGGTGACAGGATCGGCGGCGGGATCGATGAAGCAAGCGGTGAAGGCCTGCAACCGCATCCTGGGCCGGACCGAGAGGCGCCATCGCGTGGCAGTCAACGGCTGGATCGGCCGCTCCATGGGCCGCTGAACCAGACTCGATGTCAGCCGTTGTCGCTGGGCTATCAGGCGCTGCTGGAGGAGGGACATCTGGTTGCCGATGCCGCCCAGGCCCGGGCGGTCGAGGCGCTGGACGCCTTGCAGCAGGAACTCGCTGGCGGCGTGTCGAGCCGGGGCCTGTACCTCTGGGGTCCGGTGGGTCGTGGCAAGACCTGGCTGATGGATCTGTTCGTCGAATGCAGTCCGGTGACGGTGCGTCGTTGGCACTTTCATCACTTCATGCGCTGGGTGCACCAGCGTCAGTTTTACTGGCGCGGACAGCCCGACCCGCTGGCAAGGCTCGCCGAGGAGCTTGCCGCCGAGGTCGGGGTGCTGTGTCTCGATGAGGTGTTCGTCGAGGACATCGCCGACGCCATGCTGCTGGGCGGGCTGATGCAGCAGCTGTTCGCCAGACGCCTGACTCTGGTGGCCACCTCGAACCAGCCGCCGGCCGAGCTCTATCGCGATGGCTTCAATCGCGAGCGTTTCCTGCCGGCCATCGCCGCCATGCAGGCCCATCTTCAGGTGCTCGAACTGGATGGCGGTCAGGATCATCGCCGCCATCCCGGCGACGTTCACCAGCGCTATTTTGTGCGTAGGGCCGGCGACCCCGGCATCCTGTCCGAGCAGTTTGTTCGGCTGAGCGGCAGGGCGGCGACGCCCCGAACATTGGCGCTTGGCGGCCGCAAGCTGGAGGCCAGAGGCCTCGAAGGCCAGGTACTGTGGTGCGACTTCGCGGCCTTGTGCGAGGCGCCGCTGGCGGCGCTCGACTTTATCGCGCTATGTGATCGCTTCGATACGCTGTTGCTGGGGGAGGTGCCATGCCTGGCTTCCAGGCCTGACGAGGATGACAGCGACGGCAGAGCCGCGCCGGATCGGCAACCGGGCGCCCCGCGTCCCATCGCTCGTGGCACAGAAGACGCCAGTGAGCGGGTGGCCGCCGGTGATCGCGTACTGCCGCCGCTGGGGGCCAGGGACGACAGCGTGCGTCGCTTTATTGCCCTGGTCGACGAATGCTACGACCGCCGGGTACCGCTGGTGATCGAGGCGTCGGTGGCGATGGAGGAGCTTTATCCCGATGGCTATCTGGCGTTTGCCTTCCGGCGCACTCTGAGCCGGCTTGGCGAAATGCAGCTGGTGCGCTTCGGGCAGCGCCGGTTGCCTTGATCCTTGCGGCGTCAGCCTGGGCGAGGCCGCGATCGGCAGGCGCCGTCGAAAAGTGTCGGCAGGGACAATAACGCTCACAAGTGAACGGCAATAGACGGAAGTGGACAGCAATGGACGAAAATCGACAGATGAACGGGATCACCATCGAGCGCTTGAGCACCGCTTCGCAACAGCTTGACCAGGTCGCCGACTGGACCTTTGACGCCTGGGGGCACCTGCATCCGGAGGCCGACATCGACGGCTGGCGCCAGGCGGTGGCTCAGATGTGCGGTCCGGCCGGGGTGCCCTCGGTGTTCGTGGCGATGAAGGAGGGACAGCCCCTGGGCACGGCGAGCCTGTCGCCGGATGACATGAGTATTCGCCGGGAACTGTCACCGTGGCTCGCCTCGGTCTACGTGCCGCCCGAACAACGCGGTCAGGGGCTCGCCTCCGCGCTGGTACGACGGGTGGAGCGGGAGGCCCGCGACCACGGCATCGAGTGGCTTCACCTCTACACGCCGGATCAGCAGTCACTGTATCGCCGGTTGGGATGGGAAGAACTCGAAGAGCTCGACTATCTGGGTGAGCGGGTCACCATCATGCGGCGGCGGCTGATTGATGGGTGAAGTGAAAAGGTCGGTCGGAGGATGGACTGTGCTCAAACAGTCTTTTACGGAAGTTATCTGATTGAATTGTTTATAAAAAACGAAGGTGTGTGGTGGGGTGGGCTAGCCGCTGGGTTTGCCGCAGGCTAGCCTTCGTCAGGAGTATGCCATCTACCTTTATGAGATCGACTGACCCGGAGATCATGCCATGGACAAGCACACCATCGAAGGCAAGTGGAAGGAACTGAGCGGTGCCGCCAAGGAAAAGTGGGGAGAACTCACCGACGACGAGATTCAGCAGGCCGAAGGCAACAAGGAAAAGCTGATCGGCATCATCCAGCAGAAGTTTGGCCTGGCCAGAGAAGAGGTGGAGAAGGAGTTTGACAAGCTCAAGGGTCGGCTCGATCAGTAGCGGCGAGTGCCGCGGGCTCTGTCGCCCGTGCGGGCAGGCAACGTCTTGTACCAGCGGGGAGTCATCGTGACTCCCCGTTGTTCGTTGTGGGTCAGGTCTGGTGTCCTCAGGTGCTCTCACCTTCCAGCAGGGCGAAGCTGACGTCGATCTGGCGTTCGGGGTCACGGCCCTCCAGACGGTCGATGATCTGCGAGGCGGCGAGCCGGCCGATGGCCTCGCGGGGGGAGGAGATGGTGGTCAGACGCGGCATCAGCGAGCGGCCGAAGGGCAGCCCGGTAAACCCGGCGATGGCGATGTCGTCGGGCACTCGCAGGCCCCGGCGCTGTGCGCCCAGCAGGGCGCCGCTGGCCATCACATCGTCGACGAAGTGGATCGCCTCGACGCCCGGGTGGTGGCGACGGACCTCGTCCAGCGCCGTGGCGCCAAGGTCGAAGTGGCTGTCCTGGTGCCACTCCATCAGCGGGGCCGCAAGTCCGGCCTTCTCGAGCCTGGCGCGGTGGCCGGCGTAGCGCTGGGCGGCGCGATAGTTGGACTCGAGCCGGGTGCCGGCGAAGACGATATGACGGTAGCCCCGGGCGATCAGATGATCGGCCATGGCGGCGCCTGCCTTTTCGTGGTCCATGCCGACGTTCATGTCCAGTGCCGGGCCCAGTTCCATGATTTCCACCAGCGGTCGAGGAAAACGTTCCAGCAGCGCGCTTAGCCCCGGCTGGTGGCGCAGGCCGGTGGTCACCAGGGCGGTGGGGGACCAGCCGAGAAAGGTGCGGATCAGCTCTTCTTCGCGCTGCATGCTGTAGTCGGTGTTGCCCAGCAGCATCTGGTAGCCGTGCTGGTCGAACTGTGCCTGCAGCCCCTGGATGACCTCGACGAACACCACATTGGACAGCGACGGCACGATCACCGGGATGAAACGCGAGCTGGCCGAGGCCAGGCTACCGGCCACCATATTGGGCACATAACCAACCTTGGCGATCGCCGCCTCCACCTTGTTGCGGGTGGTCTCGCGTACGCTGTCCGGGCGGTGAATCGCCCGGGATACGGTGATCGAGGAAACTCCAGCCTCACGGGCGACGTCGTCAAGCGTCGGGTTGTCCAGGCCCTTGCGGCGGCGGCGATCACCGCCCTGGGTCTCGTTCATCGGACTCTCCTTGATCGATGGCATCAGAGGGACGCCTGCCTTCCATGGTATGCCGAATGGGGCGCGCTGGCTCGCTCGTTCCCAGGCTGTCCCTGCGTCGCAGGTCAGTGGGGACATGGCCCAGCGCCTCGGCCTCGAGCGGCTGATGCCGAGCGCTTCATGCAGGGCAGCTTGGATCAAGCGCTGCACGCCTCGGGGCACCCATGGTCCCGACACCGGGATCACGGCGGTAGTTAGACATTGGTCGATGCCTATCGCTTTCGTGCTTGTGCAACAAGGGACTCTGGACTAAAAATGTTAGCGCTAACATTTTACAGGGCAGCAGCGCTGATCTTCACCCATCATCGCCGACCGGATTCCCTATCGTCCTGTTATCGGTATTGGTCGCTGGCCTTCGGTGTGCCGGGGACAGATACCGCCTCCCTGCTCCTTCCGCAGATGAAGTCGAAGCAGGCCATACTCTTGTTTGTCGGCCCTGACGGCCTCGTTACCGGAGAGCAGCATGAGTGAATCATCCACGACATCCGCCGGATCCCCTGTCTGTGGCGTGGTGGGACTTGGCGCCATGGGCATGGGCATCGCCCGAAGCCTTCTGCGTGGCGGCCTTGAGGTGATCGGTTGCGACGTTTCCAGCGCCTCCCGTCAGGCCTTCGAGGAAGCCGGTGGCGAGGCGGTGGCGTCGGCCCGCGAGCTGGCGCCGCGCTGTGACGTGGTGCTGCTGGTGGTCGTCAACGCCGATCAGGTCGAGGCGGTGCTGTTTGGAGAAGATGGCCTGGCAGCGACGCTTGCGTCGGGCAGCCTGGTGATCCAGTGCGCCACCGTGGCTCCGAGTTTCGCCGAATCCCTGGGACGCCGACTGGCAGAGGCTGGGCTGATGATGCTCGACGCCCCGATCAGCGGCGGGGCGGCCAAGGCGGCCAGCGGAGAGCTGTCGGTGATGGCCTCCGGGAGTGCCGAGGCCTTCGCCCTGGCCGAGGCACCGCTTGGTGCCATGGCGGCCACGGTCCACCGGCTGGGCGACGCGCCGGGGCCTGGCTCCAGCGTCAAGCTGGTCAATCAGCACCTGGCCGGGGTGCATATCGCCGCCGCCGCCGAGGCCATGGCGCTGGGCCTGAAGATGGGCATCGACGGTCGCGCGCTGTACCGGGTGATTACCCAGTCGGCGGGCAATTCGTGGATGTTCGAGAACCGGGTGCCGCACATTCTGGACGGCGACTATCACCCGCTGTCGGCCGTGGACATCTTCGTCAAGGACCTCAACATCGTCCACGACACCGGCCGCGAACTGCGCCTGTCGATGCCAGTGGCGGCCAGCGCCCTGCAGCAGTTTACCGCCGCCAGCGGCATGGGGCTGGGACGCGAAGACGACGCCGCGGTGGTCAAGGTCTACGCCGCCACCGCAGGGATCGCACTGCCCGCGGCCAATGACGACGACGCCGGATAAGGCCGCGTCGCGGCTGTGTTCCTCCCCTTTATTCACCGTATTTGACGAGGACTGACCATGACTCTGGTACTCGGCGCCATCGCCGATGATTTCACCGGTGCCACCGACCTGGCCAACAATCTGGTGCGCTCCGGCATGCGCACCGTGCAGATGCTTGGCGTGCCTACCGGCAAGCCGCTGCCTGAAGGTGTCGACGCCGTGGTCGTCGCGCTCAAGTCGCGCACCTGCCCGGTGGAGGAGGCGCTGGCCGACAGCCTGGCGGCGCTGGACTGGCTGACCGAACAGGGCGCACGCCAGGTCTTCTTCAAGTACTGCTCGACGTTTGATTCCACCGCCGAGGGCAATATCGGCCCGGTAGCCGATGCCCTGCTCGAGCGTCTGGGCGGCGATCAGACGGTGATGGTGCCGGCCTTTCCGACCACCGGACGCACGGTCTATCAGGGTCACCTGTTCGTCGGCGATCGTCTGCTCAACGACAGCGGCATGCAGGATCACCCGCTCAATCCGATGACCGACGCCGATCTGGTGCGGGTGCTGGGCGCGCAGACGTCGCATGCGGTGGGGCTTCTGTCCCACTCGGTGATCCGCCAGGGCGCCGAGGCCTGTGCCAGCCACCTCGAACGCCTGGGAGGTGACAAGGTCCGCCACGTCATCTGTGACACCCTGGATGACGCCGACCTTGAGGTGCTGGCTGCGGCCTGCGTCGAGCTGCCCCTGGTCACCGGCGGCTCGGGCCTTGGCCAGGCGCTGCCCGCCGAGTATCGGCGCAAGGGCTGGCTTGAGGCGGTCGACGACGCGGCTCGGCTGGCCACGGTCCAGGGGCAGGCCCTGGTGCTTTCCGGTAGCTGCTCGCGGGCGACCCTGGCCCAGGTCGAGCACTTCCTCGAGCGCCATCCGGGGATCGCCCTGGACCCGCTGGCGCTGGCCGAGGGTGACGCGCCCATCGCCGAAGCGCTGGACTTCGTGCGTCGCCACTATCGGGACTCGCCGGATGAACCGGTGCTGGTCTACGCCTCGGCTGCACCCGAGCGGGTCAAGGCCGCCCAGCAGCGCCTGGGTGTGGCCAAGGCGGGCGAGCTGGTCGAGCGGGCCCTGGCGACCCTGGCCGCCACCCTGGTGGACGAAGGTGTCGGCAGGTTGCTGGTGGCCGGCGGCGAGACCTCCGGTGCGGTGGTCTCGGCGCTGTCGCTGGACCAGTTGCATATCGGCGGGCAGATCGATGCCGGGGTGCCCTGGACCCAGGCCCGCGTCGGCGGGTCGACCCTGTCGCTGGCGCTCAAGTCCGGCAACTTCGGCGGCGTCGATATCTTCAGCCGCGGCTTTCAGGTGCTCAAGGAGATGAGCCAATGAGTGCACGTGACGTCAATCGTCTGCGCGAGCAGATCGCGACCTACGGCAAGTCATTGTTCGACCGCGGCCTGACCATGGGCTCCAGCGGTAATATCAGTGTGCGTCTGGACGACGGCGGCTGGTTGATGACCCCGACCAACGCCTGCCTGGGACGACTCGATCCGGCCAGCATCTCGACGTTGTCGGCGACGGGGGAATGGCTCGATGGCGACAAGCCGACCAAGGAAAGTTTCCTGCATATGGCGATGTACGCCGAGCGGCCCCAGTCCGAGGCCATCGTCCATCTGCACTCGACCCACTCGGTGGCGGTATCCTGCCTGCCGGATGTGGACCACCACGACTGCATTCCGCCGCTGACCGCCTACTACGTGATGCGCGTCGGCCGCCTGCCGCTGGTGCCCTACCACGTGCCGGGGGACCCCAGCCTTGGCGACGCGGTACGTGGGCTCGCCGGCAAGCACAGCGCGGTGCTGCTGGCCAACCACGGCCCGGTGGTGGCGGGCAAGTCGCTGGAGGCAGCGGTCTACGCCACCGAAGAGCTCGAGGAGACCGCCAAGCTGTTCCTGCTGCTGCGCGGCCAGAATCCTCGAGGGTTGACGCCAGAACAGGTAGAGGAACTCGAAGCACGCTTCCCCCGCGACTGACCCGGGGCTATTGGCGTCGGGGGTGTCGACACGGCCCCGATACTGGGCCCCCGACGCGAGGCCCGCACGACAATGACAATCAGGAGAGCGAGATGCCCCGCCTGGCCGCCAACCTCAGCATGATGTTCACCGAGCACGACTTTCTCGACCGCTTTGGCGCCGCCGCCAAGGCGGGCTTTACCGGCGTCGAGTACCTCTTCCCCTACGACTTCGAGGCGCACGAACTGCGTGAGCGGCTCGACCAACATGGGTTGACGCAGGTGCTGTTCAACCTGCCCCCCGGCGACTGGGAGGCCGGCGAGCGAGGCCTTGCCAGCCTGCCGGGGCGCGAGGGGGAGTTCCGCGAGGGGCTCGAGCGTGCGCTCGACTACGCCGCGGCGCTCGACTGTCCGCGCCTGCATGCCATGGCGGGGCTGCTGCCGCAAGGCGCCAGCGAGGCCACCCGAGAGGCCCATCTGGCCACCTACGTCGACAACCTTTCCCATGCCGCCGAGGCCTGTGGCCGGGCCGGGCGTACCCTGTTGATCGAGCCGATCAACGGCCGCGACATGCCGGGCTTCCTGTTGCAGCGCCAGGAGCTTGCCAGGGAAGTGATCCAGCGCGTCGGCTCGCCCCACCTCCGGCTGCAGTTCGACCTGTACCACTGCCAGATCGTCCAGGGCGACCTGATCCGTACCCTGGAAAGCCAGTTCGATGTGGTGGGACACGTGCAGCTTGCCGGGGTCCCGGAGCGCCATGAACCGGACCAGGGGGAAGTGAACTTTGGCCCGGTGCTCGAGCGTCTCGACGCCCTTGGCTATGACGGCTGGGTCGGCTGTGAATACCGCCCCGCAGGTGACACCGTCGATGGCCTGGGCTGGGCGCGCGCCCATGGTGTCGTTGCCAAATAACTCGCCGCCGAAGGAGGAGGGCTTCCATGCATATCTTGATGACTGGTGCCTCTGGTGTATCGCTGGGGCAGCGCCCGGCGTGGGCCATCGTCCCCAAAGGAGGAGAACACCCATGCATATCTTGATAACCGGTGCAGCCGGCTTCCTTGGCCAGCGTCTGGTCCAGGCGCTGCTGGCCAAGGGCGAGGTCAACGGCCAGCCGCTTTCGCGCCTGACCCTGGTCGACCAGAGCACGCCGCCCCACCCGCATGACGCGGGCCAGGTGGCGGTGACGTCCACCGCTCGGGACCTCACCGAAGAGGGAGCCTGGGACGCCCTGCTGGATGGCGCCCCGGACGTGATCTACCACCTGGCAGCGGTGGTCAGTTCTGCCGCCGAGGGCGATCTGGAGCTGGGGCTTGCGGTCAACTTCGACGCCACCCGGGCGCTGCTCGACGGCTGCCGCCAGCGCGGCCTGGCCACGACCCGGGTGATCATGGCCAGTTCGGTGGCGGTGTACGGCGGCGAGTTGCCCGAGGTGCTCGACGACATGACCGCGCTGCGGCCCCAGAGCTCCTACGGCAGCCAGAAGGCCATGTGCGAGTTGTTGATCAACGACTACAGCCGGCGCGGCCTGATCGACGGTCTGGTGCTGCGCCTGCCGACCATCGTCATTCGTCCAGGCCGGCCCAACGCCGCGGCCTCGAGCTTTGCCTCCAGCATCCTGCGTGAGCCCCTGAACGGCGAGGCCGCGGTGTGCCCGGTGCCCACCGAGCTCGAACTGTTCGTGATGTCGCCTGGCAAGGTGGTTCAGGCGCTGGTCCACGGCGCCGAAGTCGCCGCCGATGCCCTGGGTGACTTCCGCGCCTTCATGCTGCCGGGTATCAGCGTAAGCGTGGCGGCCATGCTCGACGCGCTGGAGCGTCAGGGTGGCGCTCAGGCGCGGGAGCTGGTGAGTTTCGAGCCGGATGAGCGTATCCGCGCCATCGTCGAGAGCTGGCCTGGGCGCTTTCGTACCGACAAGGCCGAGGCCCTTGGCTTTGTCGGTGACAGCGACTTCGATGCCATCGTCGAGGCCTTTGTCGAGGATCAGGCGACGGGCTAGCGGTGGGGAATCGGGGCTGAAGGCGGTTGCCCAGGGTCTGGCGCGGGTGCCTAGCGCGGGGGCTTGGCGAGAGTTCTTGGCGAGAGCCCTTAGCGAGGGTGCTTAGCGTGGATCTTCGGGGGTATCCAGGTCGCGCACCACGCCGGGATCATCGACGTCGATCTCGAGCAGTGCCTGGCGGTGGCGGTGCAGTAACGCTCGGGCGCCGTCCTGGCCGTGAAGCTGCGTCATCTCGGGCCAGAAGTCGCAGCCAACGATCACCGGGTGGCCGGGTTGGCCGTGAAAGCGCGGCCTGACCAGTCGGTCGGCCCTGGCGCTGGCGGCAAGCCGGCGGCAAGTCGGCGCCGAGATCCAGGCCATGTCGCCGAGCCATACCGCCGCTGCGGTGAGCTCAGGACTTTGCTGCTGGCGTTGCTGAAGCAGCCAGCGAAAGGCCGCCGACAGGCTGTCGCCGAGGGCGTCGCTGGGACGTTCAAGCGACAGCAGCTCGAGGCTGGCAGAAGGTGCACGGGCCCAGTCGGCGAGGCTCTCGCTCGGCCCCAGCACCACCAGCCGCCGAGGGGTCAGCTCGGCCGCCGCCGCAAGGCTTGCCGCCAGCAGCCGGCGACCATCTTCGAGGCGTGCATGGCGCTTGTCCGCGGCGCCGAAGCGCCGTGAACGACCCGCCGCCGCTACTACACAGATCAGCGGGGTGGCGTGGGACGGATGGCGGCCATCCTCACGAGAGGGGGTTGAAGCAGGAGTGCCCGACTGGCCGCTAGAGCGCATGGCGGTCCTTGCCCCGGCGTACCCGAACGATATCGGCCATCACCGCCAGGGCGATCTCCGCCGGGGTCTTGCTGCCCAGGTTCAAGCCGATCGGCATATGGATACGCGCGATCTCGTCAGCGTTCAGGCCACCGCTGCGGGATAGCCGCTCGGCCCGCGCCCGGGACGTCTGCAGCGATCCCATCACCCCGATATAGAACGCCTCGGAGCGTACCGCCTCGATCATCGCCAGATCATCGATGCGCGGGTCGTGGGTCAGCGCCACCACCGCCGTGGCAGCATGGCAGCCGCCTTCGGCGATAAAGCGGGACGGTAGGGTCGCCACTTTCTCGATGTTGCCGGAGGCGGCCCCGAGTTCATCGATAAAGGACTCCAGCATGCCTTCCCGAGGGTCGCAGACGATCACCTCGAAGCCGAGCCCCACGGCGAACTGGGCGCAGGCGACGGCCACCGGCGAGACCCCGGCAAGCAGCAGTCGGGCGGCTGGGCCGACGCGCAGTTGCGCACTGGCCTCACCATTCCCATCGACCAGAACGACGCGATCACCCAGGCCATCGTCTTGAACGAGTGAACGCGCGCCGCTGTCCAGGTCTACGCGGCGAATCAGCGGCTTGCGTCCTTCCAGTGCCGCCTCCAGGGCGGAGAAGTGCGCCAGTGCCGCCTGGTCGGGGGCGAAGCGTTCGACCAGCACATCGAGCACGCCGCCGCAGGGAAGGCTGGGCGCCGGGTAGTCGACGTCGTCGCCGGCGCCGTAGCGCACCCGCCTGACCGGCGTATCGAAATCACCCTGCCCAAGGCGCTCAAGAAAGTCTTCCTCGACGCAGCCGCCAGACAGCGAGCCAACGTGATCACCGTCACGGGTGGCAGCCAGCCAGGCACCGGGTTCGCGTGGCGATGAGCCATAGGTGGACAGCACCGTGGCCAGCCACAGGGTGCGCCCGTCGCGCAGCCAGGCGAGGGCACGTCGCACCACCCTAAGATCCAGATGTTGCATGGTCAGCGTGTCCTGTGTGTGACGAGCGCCACGCGATCAGCGTGGCGCTCGGGTGACGGGTCAGGCCCCCAGTGCGGCTTTGAGCGCCTCCGGCCGCATCGGCAGGTCGCGCAGGCGCACGCCGGTGGCGTGAGCGATGGCGTTGGCGATGGCCGGTGCCACCACACAGGTGCCTGGCTCGCCTAAGCCGACCGGGGTGTGGTCGTTGTCGACGAATTCAAGGTCCAGCTCCGGCACCTGATGCATGCGCAGCGGCGTATAGCTGTTCAGGTTGAGGTCCGCAGGCCGGCCTTCGGCGTACTCGGTGCCTTCGTGCAGGGCCATCGACAGGCCCCACAGCAGGGAGCCCTCCAACTGGGCCATGGCACCGTCGGGATGGGCCAGGGTGCCGGCATCCACCACCGAGGTCAGCTTCTCGACCGTCACCTCGCCGCTGGCACGATCCACATTGACGCGGGCGACACAGGCCACCCAGGTCGGCATATGGCGTTCCTGGCCGAAGCTCAGCGCCACACCGAGACCGGTGTCCTCGGGCAGGGCGTCGCGCTCGCTCCAGCCGGCCTTGTCGAGCGTGCGTTCGAGCACTGTCTTGAGGCGCTCGGCGCCGCCGACGCTGTTGGGCGCCTCGCCGGCGTTGCGTCCTTCGGCCTTGAGCAGGTTCCGGCGGTACTCGGCAGGGTCCTGGCCGGCGGCCAGCGCCAGTTCGTCGATATGGCTCTCCACCGCCCAGGTGGTCCAGCCTGGCCCCACCGCGCGCAGATAGCCAGGAACGAAGGCCTCGTGGGCCTTGTGGTTCTGCTGGGCCCACACCCGCTGGGCGCCCAGTGTGTACCAGTGGTCGGCACCACTGATGGCAAAGGAATCGATCTTGCCGCCACCTTCGACGAATTCGCCGAGAAAGCCGGGTGCGATATCGGCGGTGGGCCAGCCGGCGGCGGCGGCGTGTTCGCTGGCCTGGATGGCGCCGTCGGCTGCCAGGGCCGAGCGCAGCCGCTGCACCGAGGGTGAGCGCACGCAATCCATGCGACTGTCATCGGGGCGGGTAAAGACCATCTTGACCGGGGCACCCACGGCCTTGGCGGCCAGCGCAGCAGGCACGGCATAGTCGCCATAGAGACGGCGTCCGAAGCCGCCGCCCAGATAGTACTGGTGGAAGGTCACCTGGCTCTCGTCGACTTCCAGCGCCTTGGCCACCAGGGGCACCGCCACGGACTGCTGCTGGTTGCCGCAGTGGACGTGCCAGTGGCCGTCGCGCTCGACCACGGTGGCGTTGACCGGCTCGAGCTGGAAGTGCAGCACGCTGGACGTGGTGTAGGTGGCATCGATCAGCGACACGTCCTCGGTGGACGCGGCCTGCTCGAGGGTGGACGTCACCTCGCCGATATCGACGAACAGGGCGCCGTTGTCACGGCTCGGTGACTGGGTCAGACGGCGGCCTTCATCGAGAATGTCGGCCTCGGTGATCGAGATGCCGGAGCCGTTTTCCCATTCAATCTTCAGCGCATCGGTGGCACGCATGGCGGCGGAAAAGTTGTCGGCGATCACCGCCAGCCAGCCCTGGCACAGGCCCGAGGGGTCTTCCAGACGGATGGTCTGGCGATAGCCGGCGATGGACTGGGCCGCGCTGTCATCGATGGAGGTGGCGCGGGAGCCGAAACGGGTAGGCGGCAGCACCGGGCGGGCATAGAGCATCCCTTCGACCTTGGCGTCGATGCCGAAGACGGCCTCACCGGTGGTCTTGGCGGGGATGTCCTGGGCCCGGCCGGAGGTGCCCAGCACGCGGCGCTCGGAGGCCGGCTTGAGCTCGATGGCTTCAAGCTCTTCGGCGCTGTAGCTGCGCGACAGGGTGCCGCTGGCAACGATCTCGCCGTAGCCGATGCGCTTGTCGCCGCTGATGACCTGACCGTCACGGGCCTGGCAGTCGGCGGCGTCGACCTCGAGCAGGCGCGCACCTGCTTCGATCAGCGCCTGGCGTCCGGCGGCGCCGGCACGGGACAGCGGCAGGAAGCTGTGGTTCACCGACCAGCTGCCCCCGGTGATCATGTAACCCCACTTGGGGTCGCTGTCGACGTATTCGATGGCGATCGTCGCCGGGTCGACCTCGAGTTCCTCGGCCACCAGGCGGGCCAGGCTGGTGCCCACGTGCTGGCCCATCTCGGCCTTGGTGCAGTGCAGGGTGACGTGACCCTGGGCGTCGATGGCGTACCACAGGGTCGGCTCGAAGCGACCCTTGGCCAGGGCCTCGCTGGCCGCGTCGGCGGCGCCGAAGGCCATGCCGGGCAGGCCAAAGGCGAGCACTGCGCTGGCGCCCAGGGTGCCGATCAGAAAGCCGCGGCGGCTAAGACCGGGGCCAGCTTGGCGGTCGGCTGGTGACGTATCGCTGCGGACTGCACAAGCGCCCCGATGGGCCGCCAGGGTGTCATCAAACCGGCTCATGGCGGGGCTCCTCGGCGCTGGTACGGGTTTCGCTGCGGGCAGCAGTAGCGGAGGCGGGGTCGAAGGTCTCGACGCCACCCTGCTGAAGCGAGGAGGCGCGTTTCACCGCGCGATGGATGCGCACGTAGGCCATGCAGCGGCACAGGTTGCCGCTCATGCCCTGGGTGATCTCGTCATCGCTGGGGGAAGGCTTGCGCTTGAGCAGATCGGCCGCCTGCATGATCTGACCGGATTGGCAGTAGCCGCACTGGGGCACCTGCTCTTCTCGCCAGGCCTGTTGCAGCGGGTGGTTGCCGTCGGCGTCGAGGCCTTCGATGGTGGTGATCTCGGCACCTTCGGCGGCGGCCAGCGGCAGCACGCAGCTACGGGTGGCGGAGCCGTTGAAGTGGATGGTGCAGGCGCCGCACTGGGCGATGCCGCAGCCGAACTTGGTGCCGGTCAGGCCCAGGGTATCGCGCAGTACCCACAGCAGTGGGGTCTGGGGATCCACCTCGACGCTCACCGCTTCGCCGTTCAGGGTGAAGCTGGTCATGGGGGCTGGTTCCTCGCTGGTTTCATTGCGTAGCTTCAGGGTCCGTTGGTGCTTCTGATTTTTCTTGTATGCGTCCCTTTTACCCGTTCTTGGGGCAACAGGGGACGCGAGGACGGTCGGGATGCCGTAACTGGCACACCATCTGCCTCTTAATAAGCGATGTCGCGATACTATAGACCAGTCGACTAGTGGGCAACGTTGAATGCGGGAACGGGCGAAATGCGTGGATGGCGGTTACCGCAAAGGCGCCGGGGGCGTCTGACGCCTCTCGTGGTGGGACTGCTTCTCGACATGGAGTTCAGGGCGTCAGTGAATCTAGCTCTCGCTGAGACGTCGATGGAGTGCGTCGCCCTTGAGCATTTCGGGGTTCAGGCGAACGCCCAGCCCGGGTTCGCCGCTGACGCGGATCATGCCGTCCTCGACCGGCGGCAGGCCCTCGACGCAGTCGGCGTACCAGCCGTAGTAGAAGGCCCGGGTGAATTCCTGCTCGGCGACGTTGGCAAGCGCCATGGCCAGGTGGGTGGATACCGCCAGCGTCACCGGGCCGGAACAATCATGGAAGGCGATCGGGCGGCCCTCGGCTTCGGCCAGGGCGGCGGCCTTGCGGGCGAAGCTGACGCCGCCGCCCCAGGTCACGTCGATGATCGGGGTGTGGATACGTCCGCGATGCAGCAGGTCGCGAATCTGACCCAGGCCGCCGAGGGTCTCGCCGCCGGCCAGGGGGACGCAGGTGTCGGCCAGCTCGCCAAGCTGGTCGAAGCGATCCATCCACAGCGGGTCCTCGATCCAGTCCGGGTCAATGGGCGCCAGCGCCTGACAGATGGTGCGCGCCGCCGGCAGACTCCAGAGCCCGTGCAGTTCCGCCTTCAGGCGCATGCGATCGCCGTGGACGCGACGGATCTCCTCGAACGGCCACAGCGCACGATTGAGATCGGCAGGCGAGATGGACATGCCGTGGCGGGCGCCTTCGGCGAAGTCGAAGGGCCAGATCTTCATGGCGGATATGCCCATCTCGAGGAGTTCTGCGGCGAGCTCTGCCGGACGCTCGAGAAAGGCGTCCAGGTCCTCGTAGCGGGGAGACGTCCCGTCATCCCCCGAGCCACCCTTGATGCCGAAGTTGTCCGGGCGTACCTCGGCGGACTTGGACACATAGTCGGGGCCGGCGCAGGTGTTGTAGAGCGGCACGCGCTCTCGGGTAGCGCCACCGAGCAGGTCATGCAGGGGCAGGCCGGCACGCTGACCGGCCAGGTCCCACAGGGCCACGTCGATGGCGGACAGCGCGCGGGTCTCGGCACTGGTGCCGCCAAAGCCCACGTAGGGTTGCATCTTGCGATGCAGCGCCTCGATGCGGGAGGCATCCTCGCCCAGCAGCAGGGGAGCGAGGCGGCCATGAACATCGGCGTCGATGGCGTCGGTGCCGAACCAGCTCTCGCCCAGGCCCACCAGGCCGTCCTCGGTGTGGACGCGCACCCAGATCAGCGACGGACGAGCCGCAGGCCGCAGGGTTTCGATACGCTGGATCTTCATGCTGGTCTCCGCAAGGTTCAGTGTTTCGCTACCGTTGATCGGCCCCGTTCGTCATCGCCGCGTACCGCCACCGTTCATCGCTGTTGTGCATCTTCAATGGCCACCCTTGCTGACGTCGCTTGATCCGCTCAGGCAGCTTGCGGGTGGCCGCCGTCAAATGACGTGTGACGCAAGCATCATGGCTGCTTTGACTGTGATTCGCCGAGCAGACTGACCAATTCCGGGACCAGTCTTTCACCGTGGCCGGCATCGACGATGTCCTGGTAGAGCCGGGTGATCGCCTGGCTGAGCTGGCGCGAGGCGCCGAGGTCCTCGGACATGCTTTGATAGTAGCCCACGTCCTTGAGCGAGTTGGACAGGCTGAAGCGGAAGCCTGCAGGGTCGGCGTCGGTCAGGAAGGGACGCAGGCGTTCGAGCACCACGCCGCCGCCGCCACCGTTGCCCAGCACCTCGAGCAGCACGGCGTCGTCGATGCCGGCGCGTCGGGAGGCGGCGCTGGCCTCGGCCAGTACGGCGGTGAAGCCCAGCGAGACGAAATTGTGCAATAGCTTCAGGGTGTGGCCGGCGCCCACCGGGCCGCCGTGGGTGATGTGCTCGGCGAAGGCGCCAAACAGCGGCTTGAGCTCGTCAAACAGCGCCTGATCGGCACCGACGATCAGGTTGAGGCGGCCCTCGGCGGCCTCCTTCGGGGTGCGGGTCATGGCGGCGTCGACGAAACGGCCACCGGCCTCGCGCACCCTGGCGTCGATGGCCTGGGTGGAGCTGGGGATGGCGGTGGAGCAGTCAACCACGATCTGGCCTGGCTTGAGCCCCTCCAGCACGCCGCCTTCGTCGAACAGCACGCTTTCCACCTGGGGAGTGCCGGTGACGCACAGGATCACCAGATCGGCGGTCTCGGCGACCTCGCGGGCGCTGGTCAGAGCGCTTGCCCCTTTGTCGATCAGGTCGTCGCTGGGCTGATTGCCGGGGTGATCGAGAAAGCTCAGGCGATGGTCCGCGCGCAGCAGGCTGGTGGCGATCCCGTGGCCCATCAGGCCGACGCCGATCAGGCCGACGTGAAGCGAGGTGGTCATGTCCCTTTCCTTGTGGTGGTGGTAGTGGTGATGATGGTGGTTGGTGCTTGATAGTCCTGGGTGACGGCCTAGAGGAGGGCCGGCACCTTTCGTGCCAGGCCCAGACGTTTCCAGCGACGTCTAGCCGTGATGAATCGCAATGGTCTTGATGCGGGTATAGCTCCTGAGCCCTTCAAAGCCCTTTTCGCGGCCGTGGCCGGAGCGGCCGACGCCGCCGAAGGGCAGCTCGATACCACCGGCGGCGCCGTAGTTGTTGACGAACACCTGGCCCGAACGGATCGCCTTGGCCAGACGCAGTTGGCGGCCGCCGTCGGTGGTCCATACGCCCGCACACAGACCGAAGTCGGTGGCGTTGGCCAGGCGTGCGGCCTCGGCCTCGTCGGCGAAGGCCTGGACCACCAGTACCGGCCCGAACAGCTCCTCGCGGCTGACGCCGTGGCCTTGCGGCACCTGGGTCAACAGGTGGGGGACCACGAAGTGGCCGTCCCGGGGGGCGTCGTCGGCCAGGCGTCCACGGGCGGCGATGTGGATACCGTCATCCTGTGCCGCCTGGATCAGCGTCATCACCTTGTCGCGCTGGCGTTCATTGATCAGCGGTCCGCAGTCCGGGTCGTTCTCGCCGACGTCACAGGTCAACCGCGCGAAACGCTCGCTCAGTGCCGCCACCACCTCATCGTGGATGCTCTGCTCCACCAACAGACGGCTGCCGGCGGAACAGGTCTGGCCGGCGTTCTGGATGATCCCGCGTACCACGGCGTCCAGGGCGCGTTCACGGTCGGCGTCGGCGAACAGCAGCTGGGGCGACTTGCCGCCGAGTTCCATGGTCACCGGCACGTGGTGCACCGCCGCCGCCTGAGTCACCAGGGTGCCGGTCTCCGGCGAGCCGGTGAACGACAGATGATCGATGCCGGGGTGGGCGGCCAGGGCGGCGCCGGCTTCACGGCCGAGGCCAGGCACCAGGTTGAGCGCGCCTTCCGGCAGCCCGCAGTCGACGGCCAGCTGGGCCAGGCGCAGCACGCTCAGACAGGCGTCCTCGGCGGGCTTGAGCACGCAGGTGTTGCCAGCGGCCAGCGCCGCCGCCACGCAGCGTCCGAAGATCTGGGCCGGGTAGTTCCAGGGGATGATCTGGGCGCACACGCCCCAGGGCTCGCGCAGCGTCATCACCGCATAGTCGGGATCGAAGGGGATGGTCTCGCCGTGGAGCTTGTCGGCGGCGCCGGCGTAGAAGCGGAAGTAGCGCGCGCAGGCGGCGATGTCGCCCCGGGCCTGGCTGATCGGCTTGCCGGTGTCGGCGCACTCGAGGGCGGCCAGGGTCTCCCTGTCGGCGTCGATGGCCTGACTGAAGGCATACAGCCATTCACTGCGCGCCCGCGCCGAGAACGTCGACCACTGGCCAAGCTCGCCTGTGAAGGCTGCCCGGGCGGCGGCCACCGCAGCATCGACGTCGGCTGCGCTGGACGCGGCGATACGGGCGATGACTTCGCCGCTGGCCGGGCGCAGCACCTCGAGGGTGTCGGCGGTATCGACCCAGTGACCGCCGATCAGGGCGCCGGTGGGTGGAGTGAGGGGGAGGGCGTGCATGCTGTCGACTCCTGAGAAGGGGCGGAAGATGGGGTGGGCCCCGGCGCGGCCGGGGCAGTGATCGGTATCAGTAGAGCAGATCGACCAGGCCCAGCGAGATCCAGGGCATGTAGGTGATCGCCATCAGGCAGGCCAGGACCACCAGCACGAAGCGCGCAAGCCAAGGGATCAGCTCGTCGATGGACAGCTTGGCCACGGCGCAGGCGGCGAACAGATTGACCCCCAGCGGAGGGGTGAACATGCCGAGCGCCAGGTTGACCACCACGATCAGGCCGAAGTGCACCGGGTCGATGCCGTACTGCACGGCGATGGGGGTGAAGATCGGGGCCAGCACCAGGATCGCCGCCGAGGTCTCGACGAACATGCCGATCACCAGCAGCATCACGTTCACCGCCAGCAGGAAGCTGACCGGGCTCTCGAACACCTGGGTGACCCAGGCGGCAACCTCGCCGGGCAGCCCCGAGCGGCTGATCAGGAAGCTGAACAGCGCCGCCGCCGAAATGATCAGCATCACCGTGGCGGTGGAAATCACGCTCTGGCGCAGGATCGGCACCAGTTCCGACAGTGGCAGCTCGCGGTAGACCAGACCGCCGACGATCAGGGCGTAGAACACCGCCACCGCCGAGGCCTCGGTAGGGGTGAAGACCCCGCCATAGATGCCGCCGATGACCACCACCGGCATCAGCAGAGCGGCCCAGGCACGACGCATCGAGGTGGTGAAGGCGGCGCGATCCTCGCGGTCGCGCAGGCCGTAGCCGCGCAGCTTGCAGAAGATGTACAGAAACAGCAGCAGCGCCGAGCCAATCAACAACCCCGGACCGATACCGGCAATGAACAGGCGCCCGATCGAGGTGTCGGTGCTGACGCCGTAGAGGATCAAGGGGATGGAGGGCGGGATCAGTACGCCGAGCTCCGCCGAGGAGGCCTGGATCGAGGCCGCCAGCGGACGCGGGTAGTCGTGGGCCACCATCGCCGGAATCAGGATGGAGCCGATGGCGAAGGTGGTGGCCACGCTCGAGCCGGAAACCGCGGCGAACATCATGCAGGTCAGCACGCAGGTCATGGCGAGCCCGCCCTGGAGCCCGCCGACGATGGACTTGGCCAGGTCCACCAGGCGCTGGGAGATGCCGCCGGCGGCCATCAGGTTGCCGGCCAGGATAAAGAAGGGGATCGCCATCAGCGGGAAGTTGTCGATGCCGACGAACATCTGCTGGGGCACCATCAGCAGCGGAAAACGGGTGAAGAACTCGATACCGATCACCGACGCCAGCAGGATCGACACGGCGATCGGCACGCCCAGGGCGAACAGGATGATCAGCGATAGTCCGATAGCGGCGTTCATGGCTGCTTCCTCCCTTCGGTACCGGACGAGGTGCCTGTGTCAGGACCAGGTCTGGATTCGGGTTCAGGCGCGTGTGCGGGGGCCTCGGCATCGACCACGCCGATGGTCTCGCGTCCGGTCAGCTGGGCGATCAGTCGAGTGATCACCGACAGCAGCGAAAAGGCGGCGCCGATCGGAATGGCGGCGTAGATCCAGGCGATCGAGATGCCGACGCCGGAGAGCATCTGGTTCTGCACGCGCAGCGTCATCTGATAGCCGTAGATCACCAGGATCGCCAGAACGATCATGCAGCAGGTGGCGATCAGTATCTCCAGCGCCTTGAGGGCGGAGGTCGGCACCAGCTTGTAGATCACTTCGACGGCCATCATGTAGCCGCCGCGAAAGGTCGCCGCGGCGCCCAGAAAGACGCACCAGATCATGGTGGAGCGGGCCATCACCTCCGACCAGGTGGAGGGGGCGTCGAACACGAACCGGGTCAGCACCTGGTAGAAGCCAAGGCTTACCGAGGCGATCAACATCAGCACCGCTGCGTAGAGGGCGACCTGGGAGATGGCCCGCTCGAGACGGAAGAACAGATCCAGCATGGGGCTTTCCTCATCGCGGGTAAGGCCCGAGGACGGGTCAGGCTTGACCGCCCAAGCGCTCGCCAACGGCAGGTAGCGAGCGCTCGGGCGGGAAGGTCAGTCGAGGATCAGTGGACGATCAGCTGCCGCAGTCGCTGGAGCGAATGCGATCGAGCATTTCCGAGCCGTACTCGTCGGTGTAGACCGAGTAGGAGGGCTCGACGGCGGCCTGGAACTGGGACTTGTCGATGTCATCGACCACGGTCATGCCCTTGGCCTTGAGTTCCTCGACGCCTTCGGTCTCGAGTCTCGACACCATCGCTCGCGTGGCCTCGGCGCCGGCCTGGGCGGCCTCCATGAACCAGCCCTTCTGCTCATCGGACAGGCCGTCCCAGAGGATCGGCGAGGCCAGCATGATGGCCGGAGAATAGACGTGGCCGGTCAGCGACAGGCGATCCTGGACCTCCCACAGATTGCCGGTGAGGATCACCGAGATGGGGTTTTCCTGGCCGTCCACGGTGCCCTGCTGCAGCGCGGTAAACAGCTCCGGGAAGGCCATCGGTGTCGGATGCACGCCCATCTCGTTGAACGCCGCCATGTGCATCTCGTTTTCCATGGTGCGGATCTTGAGACCCTGGGCATCTTCGGGGGTCTCGATGTCACGCTGGCTGTTGGTCATGTGGCGGAAGCCGTTCTCGGTCCAGGCAAGACCCACCAGATCGTGCTCGCCGATCTTGTCGAGCAGGTCCTGGCCGACCTCGCCATCCAGCACGCAGCGGGCGTGGTCGTAGTCCTTGAACAGAAACGGCAGGTCGAGCACGTAGGTCTCAGGGACGAAGTTGCCCAGCGGCCCGGTGGAGGTGACAACGGCGTCGATGGTGCCGATCTGCAGGCCTTCGATCATGGCGCGCTCGCCGCCCAGCGCACCGGAGGGCTGCTCGTTGACCGTGAATTCGCCGTCGGACAGCTCCTCCAGGGTCGCCTTGAAGGCATCGATACCCTCGGAGTAGTGAGAGCTGTCCGAGGTGGTGTGGCCGACGGTGATGGTCTGGGCGGCGGCAGCCGGCAGGGCAAACCCGGCCAGTGCCACCGCCAGCAGGCAGGGCTTGAGGTGAAAGGCGGGGCGGCGTGTTGCGTGGCGTACAGTCGTCGTCATTGTTGTTTCCTCTTTGCGGGATGACGCTTGGGTGTGGCCGTGCCCGGTGGCACGGCCGGATCAGTGCTCGTGGTCGGCCAGGGCTCGTCCTCGCCTTAGCCGCTCGAAGTAGTCGTCGCCACCGATCTGACCGCCCTTGAAGGCGATCTCCAGATCCTGGTAGCGCGGGTCGTCGCTGTGGGCCTGGCACAGCGGCGAACCCGGGGTGTCCGGCAGCGGCATCTTGACCGTCAGGGCATGGATGTTCAGGGCGGTGATGGCATGGCTCGAGGTGTCGCCGCCGGCGACACACACCCGGGTCAGCCCCTGATCGTCCACCAGCGCCTTGAGCATCTCGCCGAGGGCCTTGCCCAGACTGTGGCGGCTGGATTCGGTGGCCAGGCTGTCGTCGTGGCTGTCGGGTCCCATGGCGGTGTGCAGGATGACGCTGCGCCCACTGCTCAGGGCATCCAGTGCCTTGAGGATGGCGGTAGCCATGGCCTCGTTGCGATGGGCGGGGATGGCCAGACTGCGAGCGTCGAGCTCGATGCGCTGAAAACCGGCATGCTCGACCGCCCAGTGAATCTGGCGTGCGGTGGTGCTGGAGACGCTGCCGGAGACCACCGCGATGCGCTCGACCGAACGGGGCGGAGTGAAGTCCTCGCCCCCTTCCACCAGCCCCAGGCGTTGCCACTCGGCGAGCAAGGCGTACTCGACGCCGGACGAGCCGACCACGAAGCCGCCCGTGCCGCCTTGTTGCTGCGGGCGAGTGCGCCAGAGTTGATGACCCACCGCCTGTTGATGGGGGGGCTCGAGCACGTCGAACAGCACCGCCGGATGCTCGGCGAGGGCGTGATCCACGCGTTCGTCGATATCCGGCTGGGCCAGGCTGGGCACATCGATCAGGCCGACCGGCAGAGTGGTCTGGGCGGCCAGGTGGCGGCGCAGGTCCGCCTCGTGCATGGGGGTGACCGGGTGGCGCGACATCACTGGGTGTCGATCGATGCGGTAGATCTGATCCTGATAGGCGGCGTAGAGCTCTCCGAAGGCGGTGTAGCGGCGCATCTGCGGCACCCCCACCACCAGTGGGATCGGTGTCTCGCCGAAGACGCCGCGCGCCACCTCCATGGCACAACCGATGCTGCCGACCTCGGGGCTGCTGTCGAAGGTGGAGCAGGTCTTGTAGTGGGTCAGCGCTGCGCCCTGTTCGGCCAGCCACTGGAAGGATCGCTTGAGCTCGCGGCGCATCCAGTCATTGGACTCGCTGCGGCTGGTGCCGGCCAGGCCCAGGGCACGGCAATGATCGAAGCGCGCGCGCTGCTCGGCGCTGGGGCGAGCGGTGAACAGCACACTGGGGACGCCCTGGCAGGCCAGGGCCTCCAACGCGTCGGTGGAGCCGGTCAGATCATCGCCGTAGTAGCTCAGCAGCAGGTCGTTCATGGGCAGAAGGTCTCCAGAGCCTGGGCCAATTCGCCATGGTCACGGGCGTGGTCGGACAGCGAGATGCCGCGTGCTGCGGCGTCGTAGGCCTGGCGCAGGCTTCTGACCCCGGCGGCAATACCGCCAGGGTGGGCCATGATGCCGCCGCCTGCGGTGACGATCATGTCGCTGCCGCCCCCCATGGCGCGGCAGGTGTCGATTGCCTGGCAGGCGGTCTGATTGGACGAGAATACCGGCATCACGGTGTGGGCCGGTCCCGGGGGCTCGAACAGCGGCGTCAGGCAGGCCCGGGCGCTGGCGGCGACGCTTTCGTCGGATTCCGAGAACTTGTTGGCCAGACCATTGACGTGAAGGTGATCGACGCCGGCCAGGCGCCAGAAGGTCTGCCAGGCGGCGAAGTCCATGCCCAGCAGCGGCTCCCGGCTGAACATGCCCCAGCCGGCGCGGTGGCCGTGGATGGGCAGCTCACAGTGGCGCCGCAGGTGACTGACGCCGGCCAGACCCACCGCGTTCAGGGCGACCATCACACAGCTGCCGCCGGCGGCCAGCACGTGGTCGTGGTGCCGGCGCATCTCGTCGATCTCGCCGGTGATGTTGAAGGCCACCATGACCTTGCGTCCGGTGCGCTGCTCATGTTCGAGCACCAGCGGCATGATCGCGTCGACCCGCTCGGTGAACGGGCAGTGCGGGCCGTTGGCCTGGAGTTCATCGTCCTTGATGAAGTCGATGCCGCCATCCAGCAGTTCCTTCACCACCTCGGCGGTGGCATCGGGTGAGAGCCCGACGCTGGGCTTGATGATGGTGCCGATCAGTGGACCCTGGTCGACGCCGCTGAGGCGACGGGTACCGTCGATGCCGAACTGGGGCCCGGGGCAGGCCTCGGCAAAGGCGTGGGGCAGGCTGACGTCGAGCAGCCTGAGCCCGGAGAATTCCTTGAGTTCATACAGATTGCCGGCGAGGGTGGCCATCAGCGTGGTCAGTGACGGACCGAGGTTCTCAATGGGCCAGGACAATCGCACCCGGGCGCGCTGGTAGCGGGTGCCGGGCGGCTGGGGCCGGGTCGGCATGGGCAGCGAGGGCGCGTCGACGCTGTCGAGCAATTCGATGGACTCGACCCTGGCCGCATGACGCTTTCGAAAGTCATCGGTTTCCGCGGCCAGGCGGGTGAAGGTGCCGCAGGATTGCTCCCCGGCCATCACCTGGCAGGCCTGCTCCACCTCGAAGGGGGTCTCGATCAGGTAGCTGGCTTCGATTCGGTTCATGCCTGGCCTCTTGGTACTCGCGATGGCGCTGTCGTCAGACTCTGTGGAGAGCGTGGCCCCTCAGGTGATGCGCTGAATGCTGTCGGCGATGGCGTCCGGCTCGAACACCCGCTTCCAGTCATCGCGCATCAGCATCGGCTTGCCGTTCTCGATCGCCTTGTTGCAGGCATCCGAGAAAGCGCCGGGCTGTTCATCGAAGATCACCGCACCGAGGATGTTGAGATGGCCAAGCAGAAAGTCCCTGGCGCACTCATGGCTGACGCCTCGATCCACGACTTCGTCCATCGCTTCACGCATCACCGATAACAGTGTGGCACATACCGTTTCCGACAGACCGGGTTCCAGCAGCGCCATCTGTTCAACGCTGACGCGATGGCTGCGCCCGACGGGGGCATAGATGGTCCTGGCCACGGCCTCGCCGAGGGCAAAGTGGCGGTCATCGCCCTGCATCAAGGCGCTGACGATATGCTGGGTGGCGTGGCTGCCGCCGAAATAGTCGCGCTTGGCCTCGAGGGTGGTCTCGTCGTTGAAGATCGGGGGGTGGCAAGGGTGAGTGACGAAGTAGACCAGGTCGTCACGTTCGGGCAGATGGCCGGCGAAGGGGGCGGCGGCGTCCAGGCAGACCACCATGGTGCCGGCTTCGATCGACGGTGACAGCTCGGCGGCAATCTTCTGGATCAGGGTGTCGGGAACGGCCAGGATGATCACATCCGCGCCGGCCACCGCCTGCTCGGCGCTATCGACGCACTCGATGTCGAGTTCGTCGCGAAGCCGTTGGCGGCCCTGTTCGCTGACCTCGACGTGACGCACGTCGAAGTCCGAAGTCTTGAGATTGCGGGAGAGGCGGGCGCCCATCTTGCCGCCGGCACCGATCAAGGCAATGGTCGTCATGGCCAGGTAACCTGTGTGAAAAAGTGGAAGAGGCAAGCTTTGCTGCAACTGGTATGATGACAATATAAGTGGCCGAGGCTGTCAAACACGACCTTGGTCGAGTGTCATGTTCCAGGCCCGCTGGCATGGGTATGCTGCGGGGCCTGGCGCCGCGAGGTAGAGGCCATGAGCGACTCGTTAAAAATTTCTCGCCGCAAACTGTCCGACGAGGTGTTCGATCGGCTTTATCAGCAACTGTTGAACGGCGACTATGCGCCGGGGGACAGCCTGCCCTCTGAGCGGGAATTGATGGATACCTTCGGGGTCGGCCGGCCGGCCATCCGCGAAGCGATGCAGGCGCTGGAGCGACTGGGGCTGGTGTCGATCCACCACGGGCAGCGGCCCAAGGTGCTGACGCCCAGTGCCGACGGCATGCTGGCCCAGATAGAACTGACCGCGATGCACCTGCTGTCGACCGAACCCGCCTCGCTCGAACACCTCAAGGAGGCGCGGCTATTCTTCGAGGTGGGCATGGTGGCGCGGGCGGCGCGGCAGGTGGGCGCCAAGGATCTGGCGCGCCTCGAGGCGCTGGTGGAGCGCCAGCGGGTGGCGTTGAACAAGGACATCGATGCCTTTATCGCGGCGGACATGGGGTTTCATGTTGCCATCGCCGAGACCACCGGTAACCCTATCTTCATCGCGGTCAGTCGGGCGATGTTCGAGTGGCTGGCCAGGTTCCATACCTCGCTGATCCACTGGAAAGGCAGCGAGCATGTGACGCTGGAGGAGCACGAGCGCATCCTGGCGGCGTTGAAGAACGGCGACGAAGGCGCTGCCATTCGCGAGATGACGCGTCATCTGGAAAGGGCGCGTTCGGTGTACGCTCCCAGTTGAGGGCGCATTGATCCCCGCTTTTGACGCTCGCCCCGGACGGGCGACACTTATCGAGAAGGAACGGGACCTTGGATAGTGATCTGGTCTACGCCCTGGACATGGCGGGGACGGTGGTCTTCGCCCTGTCGGGCATCTTGCTGGCGTGCCGCTCACGCATGGATCCCATCGGCATGCTGGTGCTGGCGGCGGTGACCGCCGTCGGAGGAGGGACCCTGCGTGATCTGGTGCTGGGTGTCGCCCCGGTGTTCTGGATCCGCGATCCGACCTATCTTTGGGTGATCCTGGCCACGGTGCTGTGCGCGCTGGTCGGATTTCACTATATCCATCGCCTCAATCGGGTGGTGCTGCCGGTGGCCGACGCCTTTGGTCTGGCGCTGTTCGTGATCATTGGTGCCAACAAGGCGATGCTGCTGGGGACCTCGGGGGTCGTGGCGGTGTTGATGGGGCTGTTTACCGGGGTGGCCGGCGGCATGATCCGTGACGTGCTGGCAAGGCGGGTGCCGATGGTGCTGTGTCGTGAGGTCTACGCCACCGCCGCCATCGCCGGCGGTGTGGTCTTCGTGGCATTGGCAAGCCTCGGCGCCCCCAGGCTTGGCATTCTGCTGTCGCTTGTCACCACCCTGGGGCTGCGGCTCGCGGCAATCCGCTGGCAGCTGGCGCTGCCGGTGCTGGCCTGGGTGGTGATCGAGCCATCTCCTGGCCAGTCGGCGTCGAGTCGGACGGCGGATGCCGACGCCGCAGCGGTGCCGGCTGACCCGGCGGCGATGCCGGCCGATGGCATTGACACACCGCTGACGTCGGCCCGTGAGACGGCATCGTCCGCCGACGTCGCGCGTCCCAAGATGCGGGTGAGGATGGTCTCCCGAAGCAAGGCTGCCCGCCTGTGGCCCGAGGATGAGGACGTCGACTGAGCTCTCGATTGACGGTTTCCTTCCTCGATGCTCGAGCATCGCCGTCTGCAACTCTGTGCTGGGATCTCTGCGATCGATGCCAGGCGATTGCCTCTGGCGCGGGCAGGCGGGAGGCATCTATCTTGCGGGTGTGACGCCCATCCTCGGGCGTTGCTCGCCGGCAGGAGAGATGGCATGGACAGTGCAGTTTGTCGCTTGTGGAAGAGGTCGCGAGCTGCGGCTGTGCTTATGGTGCTGCTGCTGGCGTCGGGGTTGGCCGTATCGGTGGGGGCTCACAGCGTCTCGGCCGGCGCTGGCAGCGAGTCGGCGCTCACTGTCAGGACTGCCTGTGCTGACTGCGCACGCGCCGCCGCCGAGATCCGTGCCGTCTACGAAACCTCCTTCGACCTTCTTCCCGCCGACAAGCAGCGCCATTACGCCCAGCGGTTGTGGCGGGTGACCGGTGACCCTGCCTACCTATGCGCCAATCATGCCTACGGCCGACGTCTGCTCGATCAGCTCGCGCGTGACGCCTTCACCGTCGCGGACAGTGACCGGCTTCGCCAGCGCAATCGCGAGTTGCTGGCGGCCTACCCCGAGACCAGCCCCAAGCAGCGTCGGCGCAAGGCCATGCTGTCGGAACATGTCGACATGATGCTGCCTCGGGGCATCCTGTTTCGGCTGGCCCAGGCCCGCTACCACGGCTTGCTTGGACAACTTTCCGAGGCTGACCGGCGCTCGCTTGAGCAGGCCGTGGGCGCAGTGGATTGGCGGGCCTTTCTGACCGACCCCGAGGTGGTGTCGGTGTATGCCGCCCAGGTGGCCAACCAGGCCGCCTTCCTGGCCCAGCTGGGGATCGTGGATCTGCGTGGCGAACTCGCCCGGGCCTTTCGTGACCGTTATCCACCCGGACGGATCGAGGGGCTGTCGCCGGCGGAATATCGTAACTGGGTCTACGGCCTGACCCACTTCATCATCGCCGCGAGCCACTACTACCAGCGGATGCTGTCCGACGGCGAGCTCGATTGGGCGGTGGCGGCGTTGCTCGGCCAGGGAGAGGCGTTGTTGCAGGTCAAGGCCGATATCATCGCCGAGGTAGCGCTGTCGCTGCAGTTGGCAGGGCAGGCCGATCATCCGCTGGTGGCGGTGCTGCATGAAGCGCTGCTGGCACGACGGGATCCGCAGTCGGGCATCCTGCCCGCCACCGACGGCGGGTTCGATCTGGGCGAAGGTGAGCATCGCAACGTGCTGGCGATCATGACGCTGGGGTGGGACGGGCGGTTGTATTCAGGGCCGCGGCTGGTCCTCAAGAACATCTCCGAGGAGCGTGACTGCCGACTGCCTGGGCGGTCCCTGGCTACGTCGCCAGAGGACTGAGTTGGAGGCCGGGTCGGAAGTCCGCTCAAGGGTCGGGTCGAGAGGCCAGACACTCGACCGACGCCTCGCTATACCCGGCAGCTCGACGTCGAGCGCCACAGGCTCCCCAGTCCGTCGAGGTGGTCCCGGGTGGCGGGCAACTGGGCCCCCAGTGACTCGTGCAGACGAAGGTAAAGCGGCGTCAGCAGCGGATTGCGTTCGCGCTCGGCGCATTCGTTGTCGATGTAGTAGGCACGCCGGGTACCGCAGTAGTGGATGGTGTCGCTCACCGGCTGGAAACGAAAGCCGGACAGGGTCAACAGCCGCGCCAGGGGAGGCTCCATCAGGGCGTAGAGGTGTCGCCGTGCGGTCAGGCCGGCAAGGGCGTGGGCGCTCAAGAACAGGCCGGTGACGATCAACGGAAATGCCTGGCGTTCCTCCGGAGGAAACTGTACCGGCAGCGTTTCTTCGCCCTTGCTTGGGGCCCGGAAAAGCCGCGAGATCGCCAGGCGAGAAATTTCGGCGATCTGGCGCCCGTCGTGCTGTCGCGGATGTAGCGAAGGCGCCGTGAAGACGCTGCGGGTGGCGTTCATCACCGGCAGGTCATCCGGACGATCGACGGGGGGAAATACCAGTCGCACGCAGCCCGCCGCGAGACCGCTTGAGCGATGTTCGACCAGGCAGTGGATGGCCTGTTCATCGAAGTCATCATGCTCCTGTTGCTTGTCACTGTCGCCTGGCAGGGCGTATTGAAGCTCACGTAGAAAGACGTCATGGCGCAGCGAATAGACCCGCTCCCTGTCCGCGACCGTCTTTACCAGGATCACCCGGAACTGGTCGGCGAACTGCTCCAGCAGGCGCTGTTGCCGGGATGGCCTCTCGGTGTCTGCTGCTGGCATGGGGGATCACCTCCGTGTTGTTATAGCCGGGCCGTAAAGGCCCGGCGGGCGTCCGGCTCCCTGCTCCGGTACACCCTGTCTATGATAATACCCATTCAATATGCACTAGTTTACCGAATCGATGTCGATCACTGGATCGAAGGCGAAGACCTCTTTGAAGGGCACAGGACGGCCAAGGTGATACCCCTGGCCATAGGTGATGTTGTAGGACGACAGCAGCGGAATCAGCGCCTCCTGGTCGACGAACTCCGCCACGGCCTGTTTGCCGAAGCCGGTGGCGATGTCCGACACCGCCTTGACGATGACGCGGCTGTCGGGATTGGTGGCCAGGCTGCGGATGAAGGAGCCGTCGATCTTGATATAGTCCACCGGCAACTGGCCCAGATAGTGGAAACTCGAGAAACCGACGCCGAAGTCGTCCAGCGCGGTCCGACAGCCTAGATCACGTACGCTCTGCAGCACCCCGCGGGCGGTGGAGAAGTCGGTGACGGCGGCGGTCTCGGTAACTTCCAGCACCAGATGATGGGGATCGGCCTGACTGACCGTCAGCAGGTTGGCCAGGTACTGCTTCAGCCCTTCGTCGTGGAGCGACTGTCCCGACAGGTTGACCGCCAGGCTGATGCCCTCGAGCCTCGCCAGAGCATGCACGCAGTGATGCAGCACCCAGCGATCGATCGCCACGATCTGGCCTGAATGTTCGGCCACCGGGATGAAGCGTGCCGGTGATATCAGGCTGCCATCGTCGTCGCGCATGCGCAGCAGCACCTCGTAGTGGCGGATCGAGCGATCCTCCAGCCGCACGATGGGCTGCACCATCAGCACGAAGTCACCCTCCACCAGGGCTCGGCGAATGCGGTCGACCCAGTAGACACGCTCGTTGAGCTCATCCCGGGCATTTTCCAGAGTGGCCAGCAGGTGCCAGCGTTGCAGGTTGCTGGCCTTGGCCTTGTACATGGCTACGTCTGCGCTGGCCATCAGGTCGGCGGGGGTGGCGCCCTCGGTGGGGAAGGGGACGATACCGATGCTCGCGGTGACCCGGTGGCGACGTCCTTCGGCGACGAACCCGAGGCTCTCGAACAACTGGTTGAGGTGCTGGGCGACGCGGATCGCGTGGTCGTCGTCGACCCCAGGCAGCAGCAGGGCGAACTCGTCGCCGCCGAGGCGCGAGATGACCCCTCGGTGGGCGTACTCCTGCTGCAGCAGGCGGGCCACGGTATGCAGCATGCGATCCCCGGCATGATGGCCGCTGAGCTCGTTGACCTCCTTGAACTGGTCAAGGTCCAGCAGCATGACCACGCCCTGCTCGTCTCGGGCCAGGGCCTTGCGCAGCGACTCCAGGAAGAAGCGACGATTGTAGAGCTCGGTCAGCGGATCGCGCTCGGCGAGCCAGGTCAGTCTGGCCTCGGCGGCTTTGCGCTCGGTGATATCAAGTCCCACCGATATGCGTGCCAGGGAGGCTTTGGCACCGCTCTTCAGCGGGCTGTGGTACCAGATGATGGTGCGTGGCTCCCCATCGGGAAGGGTCAGGGTGCGTTCTTCCTGATGCAAGGGCTGGCTGGGCTCGCTGTCCCCCGGGCCTGCGCCGAAGATGTCGTCGAAACGACGCCCCAGCAGTTCCTGGGAGGGGCAGCCGAGCTGGTCCTTGAGGTAGTCGTTGACCATGTCGATGCGCCCCTCTTCGTCCAGCGTGAGGATATGCACCTGGGCGGTATCGATCAGATTGCTGACAAAGTCCCGCTCCCTGGCCAATTCATCGATACGACGTGCCAGCTCATCCCCCCGCTGAGCCACCTGGCGCTGCAGGCGCTCGAGCTTGTCGGCCAGGGTCAGGGTGCTGGATTCCAGCACGTCGATCTCGTCCGGCAGGCGACGTGGCGCCAGCGGCAAGGCTTCGCGCGCCTGGGAAAAGCCACCACTGGCCAGCGGCGGCAGCACCGAGGCCACCCGGCGCAGTCGAGCCATGGGACGCAGCAGGATCGCCAGCAGCAGAAGTTCGGCAGACAGCCAGCCGAACAGACTGGCCATCATCTGGGTCCGGGTATCGAGCTGGATGGCATGGATCTGGGTGGTGATGTCCGAGATCAGCACGAAATAGGCGGGTGCACGAGCCCCGGAGGACGAGGTCAGCGGGACGGCGGAAAGCTCCAGATGACGTCCCTGCTGTTCGAGGCGCAGGGGTTCCTGCGCCAATGCCTCGAGGGAACCTTTTCGGCTTGCCTGGTGCAGCAGCGGCAGGCTCTGTGAGGCGTTGGTCACCGCCTGTACCCGTCCCTTCCAGCCGTTCAGTCGACGGGGTTCAAAGGTGGCTTCGGTGGCGCTGGTATCGACGCTGATCAGGGCGACCTCGCTGGTGGATATCTCGCGAGTCTGGCGGGCGACGTCCGCCAACGAGCGAGACAGCAGCAGGGTGCCTGCGCTGCCGCCGCTGGCCAGTATCGGGACTACGGCATACTGGCGGCACTCGGGAGAGCACTCGAGCGGCGACAGGGGGAGCTCTTGGGACATGACGCTTTCCACCCAGCGCCGATAATGAGGCGGCGGCGACTGGCCTGGTTCGAGCCCCAGCGACATGACCGCACGGGTGCGATCATCGTAGACCAGCATCTGTTCGATGCCCGCCTCCAGCTGGAGCGAGGGCCACAGTGAGGCCAACGCAGGGGACAGCGCCTCGGGCGGTGACGGCGGGGCCCCCTGCTCCAGCGCAGGGCCCAGGTCGGGCGAGGCCGCGATCAGTCCCGCCAGCTGCTGCAACCCTTTTTCCGAACGGCGGATGGCGAACTCGAGCTCACGCTGCTGGCGCTCGATCTGCTCCTGGCGCGTGGCGGTGAACTGACGTGTCAGGTTGGTGTGAGACAGGTAGGTGAACAGCACTGCCAACGCCACCAGCAAAAGGCTGGTGAGGGTGACCACTCGCCATGTGAGGCCCAGGCGAAGGCGCTCGGGGCGTGACGGGCTGGTAACCGGCATCAGAACCTCAACGAGAGCTGGAAGAGCCACATGTTCCAACGTCGCTCGGTGTCTTCAGGATCTGGATTATCCTGAACCGGCAGCCAGGCGGTCCCGTCCACATAGTGATATTCGCCCGCCAGCATGACCCGTGAATGGGGCTGCCATTGCAGACCAAAGGTCCAGTCATTGGCGTACTGGGAGTGGGCCGGACCACGGCCTTCGCGTTCGTAGTCGGTGCCGTTGCGGTCGTCGCGGTCGTTGACCAGGCTGTCGTAGCGGACCAGCCAGCGCCAGTCGTCGAGGAAGCGCCGGCGATATTGCACGTACCAGCTTTCACCCTGGTTCTCGTTGTCCTCGAAGGCGTCGAAGCCGGTGAGGCTGACGTCGCGCAGCGCGTACTCCGCGGTCAGGCTCCACAGCTCGGCGTTGTATTGAGCAGAGAAGATCCACGGCTGGAAATCGAGCTTGCCGTCTCCGGGAAAGGCACCGGGGGAGTCGTAGTCGGCCTTGACCGAAGCCGCGCTGACGGCAAATACCATGCGACCGCCGTCGTGTTCGTAGCGCACCTGGCCTACCGCCGAGGTGTCGGCGTCGAAGGAGCCGGGCAACACATCGAGCCCCAGCACCTCTTCCACATCGTCATCCACCTGGGCCTGGCCCACACCCAGCTGGGCGTGGATCACGCCATTGTCGATACGTTCTTCATGGTAGAGGCTGACGCCGTCGGCAGACAGCCCCAGGGAACGGGTGCGGTCGAAGTAGATCGACTGCGGCAGCAGAATGCTGGGGCGGGTAAAGGCCACGTCCCGGGTCTGGTTGTAGAAGCCGAAGGGGTTCTTGAAGCGCCCGACCTGAATGCCGAAGGTGCGATCGCGGTCGGACAGCATCTGCCAGTCGACGATACCGTAGTCGAGTTCCACCGAACCGTTGTCGACCTCGCCGGCGCGCCGGCTCAGGGCCTGGGCGGCCAGCAGCAGGTTCTCGGTGGGTCGGATGGAGGCGTTGATGCCGAGCTCCGTGTAGTCCCAGCTGCCGCCACTATCGCTGCTGTCGCCGAACATGTTGTTGTCGTCGGTGATCACCAGCGCCTGGCTCAGAAAACCGTGCACCTGGAAGGTGTCCAGGGGGGACGCCTGTGCGGTGGACACCAGCAGCAGCGGCACCAGCAGCGAAGGCGCCAGCAGCCCCAGGCGGCATCCCACCGACCTAATCCCTGGCAATGGCTTGGACGCGCTCATCCAGATACTCCCTTTCGATGTAGCCGATGGCTCCGGGGGTGGTGGCCACCGTGTCGATCATGTCTTGCTGACTGCGCACACGATGTGGCGCCTGCCCGGTACCCGAAAAGACGATGCGGTCCCAGGCCAGCTGCAACTGGTGAGGATAGACAGACAGCCATTCCTTGACGAAGGTGGCGTGGACGGGGTCATCACTGGCCAGGACGTACACCTCCGCGCCTTGCCCGCTGGGCCAGGTGCGCAGGCGCATGGCAAAGATCGCCCGCAAGGTATCGCGGTCGAGCTCGCTCAGGGCAAGGCCAGGATGAGAAATGACCACCACCTCGTCTGCGGTCTTTCCCCACGCAGCCGTGCTGGCCAGCCCTCCGGAGATCAGGACCGTCCAGATGCAGAACAGGAGGCGAAGAGATAACCGACGCATCAACGCAGCCTCTCTGCAGCCTCGATGGAGGACAATCGCCACCTGGAGAGTGGCATCCACTGTGTCATAGTGCTCCGGATTCCCTGCATGGCTTCCTTGCGACGTCGCATTTCTTGGGCTTGGCCGCAGAAAAACGCTCTTTATAGGTAGATAGCCAGATGTCGTTACGCATCAAATGCGCCCAGCTTGTGCATTAACAAGCTTATCCTAAGGTGAGTCACTGTGGGGGAAAAGAGAGGTAGTAAAGAGTTTATGCCACCAACGCAAGGCGATGTGGTGCTTGCGAAGGTGGCATGGCAGAGAGAGGGACGGCCGGGATTCAGCCCTGAATGGCGAAGCTGGCCTGGTTCAACCACAGGTGCGCCGCGACGCTGGCGGCGTAGCCCAGCGCGATCACCGGGGCCCAGCGCAGGTGGCCCATGAAGGTGTAATAGCCGCGTGCCTGGCCCATCAGCGCGACGCCAGCAGCGGAACCGATCGACAGCAGGCTACCACCGACGCCAGCGGTCAGGGTGATCAACAGCCAGTGGCCGTGGGACATCTCTGGCTCCATGGTCAGTACCGCGAACATCACCGGAATGTTGTCGACCACCGCCGAAATGACACCGAGCGCGATATTGGCCCAGGTCGCGTCCCACTGGTTGTACATCACGTCAGACAGCAGTCCGAGATAGCCCATGAAGCCAAGACCGCCAACGCACATGACGACACCATAGAAGAACAGCAGGGTGTCCCACTCAGCCCGGGCGACCCGGTTGAACACATCGAAGGGGACCACGCTGCCGAGTTGCTCGAGCTTCTTCCAGTCGCCCTTCTGGGTATAGACGGTGCGCTTGCGGTCCAGCGACTTGGGCAGGCTCTTGCGCAGATAGAAGCCAAAGAACTGCAGATAGCCCAGTCCGGTCATCATGCCAAGCACCGGCGGCAGGTGCAGCAGGGTGTGGCAGGCAACGGCGGTGGCCACCGTGAGCAGGAACAGGACGATGATGCGGCGTGCCCCACGCTTGAGCTCCACCGTCTCCTCGAGGCTGTCCGGGGTGCGATTGTGGATGAAGAAGCTCATCACCACCGCCGGGACCACAAAGTTGATCAGCGAGGGAATCAGCAGTTCGAAGAACTCCTGAAATTCGATCAGGCCGGCCTGCCAGACCATCAGGGTGGTGATGTCGCCGAAGGGGCTGAAGGCGCCACCTGCGTTGGCTGCGACCACGATGTTGATACAGCAGAGATTGATGAAGCGCTTGTCACCTTCGGCCACCTTGGTCACCACCGCACACATCAGCAACGCCGTGGTCAGGTTGTCGGCGATCGGCGAGATGACGAAGGCAAGGCCGCCGGTGAGCCAGAACAGGGTGCGGTAGCTGAAGCCTTTCTGGACCATCCAGGAACGCAGGCCATCGAAGATCCGGCGCTCGTCCATGGCGTTGATGTAGGTCATCGCTACCAGCAGGAACAGCATCAGCTCGGAGAATTCCAGCAGCGTCATATGGAAGGCATGCTCGGCCTCATCCGGCATACCGGATTGCACGTAGGTCCAGCCGATCAGCGCCCAGATAAGGCCTGCCGCTACCAGCACGGGCTTGGACTTGCGCATGTGCAGCTTTTCTTCCGCCATCACCAGGGCGTAGGCCAGTACGAAGATGGCCACCGCCAGAAAGCCGGCGAAGGAGCCGGTGAGGTCGAGTTCTCCGGTCACCGCCTGGCTGGCTCCCGCCAGGGTGAGCCCCATCAGCAGCAGAGCGGCGAGGACGAGCCAGCGACCCGGTCGTCGTATCCTCTTGTTGTCATAATTATGCATGACGATGTCATCCTGAAAGTGAATGAGAAAGGGAGAAATCGACGTCGAGACTACCACAGCGTTTTGCACTGCAATATGCTGCCAAAGGCGCGCTGGAATGCACCTTTGGTAGGAGTAGTGAGGCCCTGTCCGGTTGTCGGGGCAAGAATCTGTGCTAGTTGATGCCGGCGGTGCTCATCTCGGCAGGTTCTGTGGCATCATGCTCGCCTGGAGAGCCTCCGGGAGCTCCATCTTCAGTTTCAGCCAGGCGCCTGTTCCATGTTTCTTGATGACTACCACTCCTGCGTCGATGATCGCATCGTGATTTCCGCTGACCAGGCGAGCCGCTTCGCCAAGTGCATAGCCGGCGACTTCAACCCCATTCACACACCGGGCGCACGGCGGTTCTGCGTACCGGGCGACCTGTTGTTCGCTCTGGTGCTGAAGCGTTTCGGACTGTCGCCGCACATGAACTTTCGCTTTCTCGCCATGGTGGGGGCGGATCGGGCGCTCAGTTTTCGCGAGGAAGGCGACCGGGTGATACGGGTGCTGGACGATGACGGCAAGTGCTATCTGGAGGTCGAACGGCGCGGAGAGGTGACCTTCGACGAGAGCGTCGTCGAAGCCTTCACGCGCTGCTACGTGGCGTTTTCTGGAAAGAACTTTCCTCACTACATGAAGCCGCTGATGGAAGACTGCGGTGTCATGTTCAATCCCAAGCGGCCGCTGGTGATCTACGACAGCATGGGCTTTTCGCTGACGCGACTGGATGCGCTGGCGCCGGCGTTACGGCTGCTGGATTCCCGCCTGGAGGTCATCGGCAAGCGCGGTGACGTGCACCTCGAGTTCGCCATCGACGCCGCTGGAGAAAGTATCGGTCATGGTGGCAAGAAGCTGGTGGTCAGTGGCCTGTGTCCCTATGACGCCGAGGCCATGGACGACATCGTCGACCAGTTCTACCAGTTGAAGCGGGATCACGCCGGCACTCCCTGCTGAGTCCGGGCCGGACCTGACGGCCGGCTGCTGGTATCGCCGGCGTCGGGAGCGACACCTTCTTCATGGGCAGGCAGGCACCTTTCGTACCAGCCAAGCCCTAGGCGCTGTGCGAAAAGTCGACGAGCGAAGGTTAGACAAGGCAAAAATCGGTGAGAAAGCGCAGTTTACGGGGTGTAAATGAGCATTTTGACCGGGCTGGCGCACCAGCCGATTTTTAACGCCGTATTACCGAGCGCAGGCACTTTTCAGACAAGCCCTAGCCCAGCAGCCCCCTGACCAGCCCCAACGCCAGAAACGCCAGCACCAGTGCCCACACCGGCAGCCGCTTCAGCAGCACGAATCCTGCCACCACGATCGCCACGTCGAGGGTCGAGACGATGGCGCTTTGCCACACCGGATCGATGAAGGCGGCCCCCAGCAGCCCGACCACAGCGGCGTTGGCACCGCTCATGGCGGCCCTCAGGCGAGGGCGACGGCCGAGCCGTTGCCAGGCCGGCAACAGCCCGATCACCAGCAGGGCCCCGGGAAGGAAGATGGCGACCAGCGCCAGGGCGCCCGCCCACACGCCGCCGGCAACGCTGCCCAGATAGGCGGCGAAGGTGAACAGCGGCCCCGGAACAGCCTGAGCGGCGCCGTAGCCAGCCGTAAACTCCTGAGTCGAGACCAGCCCGCGGCCGACCACCTCGGCGTCCAGCAGCGGCAACACCACATGGCCCCCGCCAAACACCAGTGCGCCGGCGCGATAGAAACCGTCGGCCAGCGTCGTCCAGGCGTTGGGCGAGAGCCAGTGCAGCAGGGGCAGCCCTCCCAGCAGCAGCGCGAACAGCACCAGGGCAACGGGACTCGCCCAGGACGCCAGCGATGGTGCCGGCACGCCAGCGTCGTCGGTCGACGTTGACGTCGCGCCTTCCAGCAGCAGGAGACCTGCCAGGGCTCCCAGCACGATGACCGCCACCTGGGCGCCGATGCCGCCGACGACCAGCATGATGGCAAGCGCCACCAGCGCCATCCTGGCACGGGGAAGATCCGGGCAGAGGCTGCGGGCCATGCCGGTCAGGGCCTGGGCGACGACCACCACGGCGACCAGCTTGAGCGAGTGGATCAGCGCTTCGCCAAGGGCGCCGTCCATGGCACCGGCACCATAGGCGAAGGCCATCATCGCCAGTGCCGAGGGCAGGGTGAAGGCGAGCCAGGCCAGCAGGGCGCCGACCAGGCCGCCGCGGATCAGTCCGATGGCAAGCCCCACCTGGCTGCTGGCCGGGCCGGGAAGAAATTGGCACAGCGCCACCAGTTCGGCGTAGGCGGATTCGCTCAGCCAGGCCCGGCGCTTGACGAAGACCTGATGAAAGTACCCGAGATGAGCGACCGGACCGCCGAAGGACGTCAGCCCGAGGCCAAGGAAGGTCAGAAAGATATCCAGGTGGCGTCGCGGCTGTTGTCGGAGGGGTTGTTGCGATTGTTGAGGGCTGTGTTCCATGACGTCACCGCGAAAAGTGGCAGTCCAGTCTGGCACCTCGAGGTGACAGTGAAATGAAAGGAGATAACGGAAGGCAGGTGGCATGGACAGGGGGCGTCATGCCCCCTCTCTGTCTGCGCTCTGTCTCCACCCTATCTCAACTCAATCTCCGCTCTATCCCCAGTCTGGCCGACTGGCCCTTCGGCCAGGGCCCCATCCCGCCAGTGAGCCAGCGCCGGTACTTTTCAGGCAAGCCTTAGCGCAGGTAGAGGCGGCCCTGTTCATACAGACTGCGGCAGTCGCTGGCGTCGTGGAAGCGATCGGCTTCGATATTGCCGCTGGCAACGCCGGGGCCGGCGAAGCGAGGATCATCGCACTCACCGTCGTGGCTCCACTGGCTGCCGTCGTCGCCCCACTCGATCTCGCCACCGACGTAGCTGCTCGATGCGCTGGCAGAGGCGCCGGCCGACGCTGCACTGCTGGTGGACAGCGACTCGGATACCACCAGGGTCGCGGGTGCCAGCTGGCCGCTGCCATCGTAGCTGCCGACCCAGACGTTGTAGTTGCCGCTGGGGGGCGAGGTCAGTACCACCGCCGGATCGGTGCCGTCGGCGTCATCGCTGCAGTGCCAGATGCCGCTGGCGTCGTAGACCACCAGGGTGGTATCGCTGGCCGAGGTGGCGGCGATCTTCAGCGGATAGCTGCCGGCGGTGTAGTTGATGTCCACATCCGGAGCCTCGGCGTTGACGAAGCCGGCGCAGTCGGCGCTGACCACACTGGCCCGGGTATTGCCGCCGGCCATCACGTCGAGGGTCTGGGGATCCGGCTGGAAGCCGGCGCTCAGGGTCAGGGTGGAATAGACCGGAGCGGCGGACCAGTCGAGCTGCTGGGCCACGGCAGGCTTGCTGGTGGACATGCCGGCGCAGGCGGTGGTCAGCAGAGGAAGCGCCAGAATGAGGGAGGTACGTGCGAAGGGGGGCATCGGATGTCCTTGGATGAGCGTTGGATGGCGACGGGGCGAATGAGACACCAGGTCAGTCGAACGAGGGGGCAGTCGAATGGACGGACGACATGACAAGAGCGACGCCCGAATTTCAGCGCACGCCCGGTCCTTAGCATAAAAAACCTGGATATCGGATACCACTTAATAAGCACTCACTAGCTCTGGGCGATAGTGCTGTGCTGAATCGGCGCATCAGGCTGAATCAGCAAAAAGTACGCTGAAAGTGTGTTCTACAGGCGTGGTACTGTGATTCATGGAAATTTGAGAGCAGGCGATGGCGTCGGGGGTCTTCGGAATGGGCCCGCGCAGGGCACCCGGGAATCCGGTTCGGTCTTCGCCAGCACTCGACGAGACCGTCATCTTCCCGACACGCAGAGGATGCTGCCGATGGATACCCCCCGTACGGAGCGAATCTCGATCTACCCCTTGACCACCCGCGTAAGAGTGGACGTCGAAGGCCAGGTCCTGGCCGACACCCTGCACGCGCTGGAACTCACCGAACCGGGCTACCCGCCACGTCTCTACCTGCCTCGCAGTGACGTCGACATGAGTCGTCTGGTAGAAAGCGACACCCGGACCCACTGCCCGTTCAAGGGTGACGCTCGCTACTTCCATGTGGAGGTCAACGGCCGCCGTTACGAAGATTCGGTGTGGAGCTACGAACAACCCCTCGATGGCGTCCAGGCGATCCGCGCCCACCTGGTATTCGATCCCAGGGTCGCGACCGCCAGCGTCGAATCCTGAAGAGGGGCCGCTTGGCGATAGAGAGCCCTGTCAGGCGGTCAGGCGGTCAGGAACTGGTCAGCATAGCTCCAGCGGCACTTCCTGGGCCTCGAAGGCCAGCAGCCATTGCTTGCGCCCCATGCCACCTGCATAACCCGTAAGGCTGCCATCACTGCCGATGACCCGGTGGCAGGGCACCACGATGGCGATGGGATTGCGTCCGTTGGCCGCGCCCACCGCCCGGTGGGCTCCCTTGCGGCCGAGTCCTTCGGCGATCTGGGCGTAGCTTCGGGTCTCGCCGAAGGGGATCTCCGACAGCGCCTTCCACACCTGACGCTGGAAGTCGGTGCCCAGGGGATCCAGCGGCAGCGAGAAGCTCTGGCGTCGCCCCTGAAAGTAGTCATCAAGCTGTTCGCGGCAGGCGCGAGTGTGCTCCGAGGGGCGAGCCGTGATGGTCTCGGCCCGGTCGACGTCGATAAAGTCGAGTCGGGCGACGCCGCCAGGGGTAGCGGCGATGACGATGGCTCCCAGGGCGTCGACCTCGGGCGGATGGTAGACCTCGAGTCCAGCGAAGGCGTCGAGACAGGCGATGGGATCAAGGGTCGTTGTCATGGTCATGACTCCAGAGTTGCAGCAGCAGATAGCTGCGCCAGGGGCGGGCCTTGTCAATGTCGATGCCGATATCGCTGTCGCCCCCAGCCAATGAAGGGGGGGGCAGGACGCGTCGAATCACGGCGTCACCGGCGAGCCAGACATCGGGGTCGCTTTCGCCCCTTAGACGAGCGTAGCCGGCGGTCCAGGGGCCGATGCCGAGAATGTCCTCCCAGTGCGGAGGATTGCGCTCGTCACCTGCCACCGCTTCGGCCAGGCGTCGAAGCGTCTGGCGTCGGCTGTCGGGCATGCCGAGAAAGGCAAGCGGCGAGCCTGCCAGCGACGCCGCGCTCGGAAAGTGGCAGCCACCGTCCGGGGTCCTCTCGCCGAGGGCATCGACCAGCGTCTGGGTCAGGGCGCGCGCCTGGACGAGGCTGACCTGCTGGCCGAGTACGGCGCGAACGGCAGCCTCGAAGGGTGACCATAGCCCAGGCAGGCGCAGGCCTTCCACCAGTGGCAGACCGGGAGCCGCGTCGCGCAGGGTCGCGTCGATCAATGAGGGGGTAGTGTCCAGGTCGAGCATGCGCCGAATATTGGCGATGACGCCGGTCACCTGATTCAGATCGTCGATGACCAGTTCGACACGAAAGCCATGGCGTTCGGGCTGATGGAAGGCGGTGAAGTGCCCACGGGCGCTACGCCAGCGGAAACGTCGACCGTAGTGATCGTCGCCGACCCACTCGAGACCGCGGATCGCTCGGCGAGCGAAGAAGTCGCGCAGCGTGGCGAAGGCGTAAGGGGGACGATAGCCGAGGGTCAGGCTCAGGCACTGGCCGAGCCCCTGCCCCGTGTCCTTGCGCGTGCTGGTGCTCGACACGCGCCGGCGAATATCACGGGGGCTGAGTCCGATGCGCTCGCGGAACACCTCGTTGAAGCGTCGTACGCTGCCGAAGCCGCTGGCCAGCGCGACCTCGCCGATGGTCAGGCTCGATTCATGCAGCAACTGTTTGGCGAACAGACAGCGACGATGCTGCGCATAGCCTGATGGCGAAATGCCCAGGTGGCGCTGAAACAGCCCTCGCAGATGGCGAGCTCCGATACCGAGCCGTGCGGCCAGGGCCTCGACCGAGTCACCATCCAGCGCGCCCTGGTCGATCAGCGCAAGCGCTCGCTTGAGGGTGGTGTCACTACCTTGCCAGGCAGGCGAGCCCGGGGCGCTGTCGGGACGACAGCGCAGACACGGTCGGTAACCCGCCTGGAGCGCGCCCAGCGCACTTTCGTAGTAGCGCACGTTGTCTTCCCGCGGCAGTCGCGCCGGACAGATGGGCCGACAGAAGATACCGGTGGTCAGCACCGCCACGAAGAAGCGACCGTCGAAGCGTGGGTCCCGACTGAGCCGGGCTCGTCGCAGCGTCGCGAGATCAAGCGTCATGGGGTGGGATGCGCGGGCGCCTGATGCGTGGCCCGGGGCGCCTGGCTGGCGGGTGGCGTTCAGGTTGGTGGACGGCGCAGGCATGTCCCTCTCCCAGACGGTATGCTTGAGGACAAGTCTATCGCGTCCTTGTCCCCACAATGGCGGAAATCGGCACTCACTGGAAGATCGTTGTCCCCCCCGCACAGGAGAACCGCATGTCGCTACCCTTGACTCGCCACAATCGTCCGCGTCAGGTGCTTGACGCCATCGAGGCAGCCAATACCGGTCTCAGGGAAGACGACCGGCAGGCCAAGTTCGACAAGATCGCGGCCTCGCCCTACGCCTTCTTTCGAGGCACCAATCATCTGTACTGGGCCGATGTCTGGCATGACTGGCGCTTTTCGCTCTACGGCGGTCAGGTCGACACCCAGACCTGGTTGCAGGGTGACGCCCACGCCTTCAACTTCGGCGCCTATGGCCACCACGATGACCACGTGCGCTACGGCATGGACGATTTCGACGACTCGCTGATCGGTGACTATCAGTATGATCTCTGGCGCCTGGCCATCAGTCTGGTGCTGGACGCCCACGACAATCAGGGTCTTTCGCCCAAGGCGCTGCGCCGTGGTCTCAAGCACCTGGTGCTTGCCTACCATCGGGAGCTTGCCGACCATCGCCGAGGCGAGACCCCAGGGTACGTCAATGTGGAGAGCGCCAAGGGGCCGCTCAAGCCGTTCATGCAAAAGGTCGAGCGCAAGAAGAGTCGGGCCAAGATGCTCGACAAGTGGACCCGGCTCGACGATGACGGCCGCCGGCTCGAGCGTGAGGGCAAGCTGTCCAACCTGCCTGCCCACCTGGACAGCCAGTTGCGCAAGGCCATCAACGAGGAGTATCGCGATACCCTGAAAGGCGAGCGCAGCGAGTCCGAGGACGAGCACTTTCGCATCAAGGACACCGCGCGGCGTCTGGATGCGGGCACCGGTTCACTGGGACTGGACCGTTTCTACGTGCTGATCGAGGGTGGCAAGGACCACGAGCACGACGATGTCATTCTCGACGTCAAGGAGCAGCCTGGGCCGGCCGGGCTGGTGCTGATGAGCGAGGCCGGCAAGCGCGCCTGGAAGGCGACCTTTCCCCATGAGGGCATTCGCCATGCCGCCGCTTTCCACGCCATCGCCGAACACCCGGATATCTACCTGGGCTGGCTGCACCTGGGCGACAAGGTGTTCTCGGTGCGCGAGCGCTCGCCCTACAAGGAAGACTTTCCTACCCACAAGCTGAAGGGCGGCAAGGACTATCGCCAGCTGGTAAAGCAGTGGGGTGGCATCCTCGCCCGCGAGCACCTGCGCGGCGCCGCTGCGCTGACGCCGGACGATCCGGGCCGTTTTGCCCGGGCGGTCGGCCGGCGGGTCGACGGTCACCTCGATCAGGTGGTCGAGATGGTGACCACCCTGGCGCACAGCTACGCGCGTTGTGTGGCCCAGGACCATCAGACCTTTGTGCAGTCACGCAAGGATCGGCAGTGATGCCTGGCCTGGCTCAGGTCTGCTCGCCCGGCTCCAGCGGCTCGCGGGTGGGGCCTCGATAGACCCGCGCCAGGGTCCGCGTCATCAGCTTGCGTGACAGACCCGGCACCAGGCGCATGCCAAGGGTGGCCAGGCGTGCCTGGCGGGTCGGCACGATCAGGTAGTCACCCTTGTGCAGTCCCGTGAGGGTATCGTCGGCGATGGCGTCCAGGCTGGCCTTGGGGATGGACAGGGTCTGGGCGCGATTTTCCGGCGTCCGGCCCTGTTCCAGGGTGTCGACCATGGGAGAGTCGAACTCGCCGGGGCACACCAGCTGAACCCGGATGCCCTGGGGCGCGAGCTCGTAGTAGAGCGACTCGGTCAGCCCCACCAGGGCGTGCTTGCTGGCGCAGTAGGGGGTGTAGCCGAAGACCCCGGTCAAGCCCGCCACCGAAGCAATATTGATCAGCCAGGCCGCGGGGGCATTGCCCTTGTGTCCGTGCTGGCGCCCGCCCTGGGCCGCCAGGAACGGCAGCGCCGCCCGAGTGGCGTTGAGCGGGCCGAAGTAGTTGACCTCCATGACCTCGCGAAAGTCCCGCTGGGTCAGTGTCTCGAAGTAACCCTCGCGCATTACCCCGGCGCAGTTGATCAGACCGTCGATGGCGCCGCTTTCGGCGGCGATGGCGGCCATGGCCTCCTGCGTCGCGGTTTCATCGGTGACGTCCGCCACCCGACAGTCGACCACCGCCGCCGGCGACTCGCCTCGCAGCGTCTCGAGCGCGGCAAGCAGGCGCTGTTCGTTGCGGGCCACCAGGGTGACCCGCGCGCCCTCGCGTACCAGCCGCTGTGCCAGCGCCAGGCCCAGACCCGAGGAACCTCCGGTGATGACGAAGTGACGATGTTCGAACATGGTGGCTCTCCAGCCGCCAGCCTGTCATGGCAGTCTGACAAGCGTGGCCTCTTGTGGATGGTGGTGGTCGACGGTGTGCCAAACGCTCTCGGTGATCAGGATGCCTGTCGCCAGCGACAGGGAAGCGGGAAGGCCTCGAGGCGGGCCTTGAGAGAGGAGAGATCGACATCGCCAGCCACCCTGATCTCCGCCACCAGGCCGAGGGTCGCATCCTGGCATGCCGTGATGCGTGCCACCCCGGGCCCCAGTTCGGCGTCGGCGATCTCGCCATAGACCCGGGTGACCGCGTCCTGTCGCAGGGCCGGCTTGAACACCTTGCCCACCGCCGTCAGCGGAATGCTGTCGAGGATCCAGATGTTCTTGGGGATGGCGGCCTTCTCGGCCAGGTGGGCCTGACAGTGGCTGAGCAGGTCGTCCTCGTTGACATGGCGATTGGGCTGCAGGCTGACGTAGGCCACCGGCAGTTCGCCGACCCGGTCGCAGGGCTTGCCCACGGCGGCGGCCATCTGCACCGCAGGGTGGCGGTAGAGCGCGTCTTCGATCATCTGCGGATCGATATTGTGCCCCCCGCGGATGATCAGATCCTTGGCGCGCCCGGTGATCCACAGGTAGCCATCGGCATCCTGGCGGGCCAGGTCGCCGGTGTTGAACCAGTCATCCTCGACCCAGATGTCGCGGTTCTGTTCGGGCCTGGAGTAACCGTCGAAGACGTTGGGGCCGCGGATCAACAGCGTCCCGATCTCGTTGACTGCACAGTCGTGCAGGTAGCGGCCCTGGTCGTCGAGGGCGACCACCCGGGCACCGGTATAGGGCAGTGCCAGGCCCACCGATCCGGTGCGACGCTCGCCTGCGAGCGGGTTGGCCATGCTGCCGCAGGTGCCTTCGGTCATGCCGAAGCCCTCGATCAGCGAAATGCCGGTCAGCTCCTCGAAGTGGCCGTGGACAGCCCGGGGCAGGGGGGCGCCACCACTCAATGCACTTTCGAGGCTCGATACCTCGGCGTCACCGAAGGGCACCTCGAGCAGGCGAGAGAAGATCGCCGGCACCGCACTGAAGAAGCTGACCCGGTGGCGCTCCACCAACGACCAGAAGTTGTCGACCAGGCCGGGGCTGCGGAAGCCGCCCGGGGTGGCCAGCAGGATCTCCGCGCCGATCATCAGCGGCACCAGGCCGGTAATCAGTACGGCGTTGACGTGAAACAGCGGCAGGCCACAGAGGATCACCGCGTCCTCCCGGTGACGAAACAGCATCTGCATCATCGCCGCGTTGGCCACCTCGTTGGCGTGGCTATGGGGTGCCAGCTTGGGCAACCCGGTGGTGCCCCCGGTGTGGAACAGCGAGGCGCGCTCCTCGGGGTGAATCTTACGTTCATTGATGAGCCGATCGGCGGGGGCCCGATCGAGGCAACGGTCGAAGTCCTCGCACCAGTCGGCGGCGTCGGGCAGCGGCAGACGTTCGCGCAGTGCCCGGGCTTCGTCATCGCCGAGAAAGCGCGCGGCATCGACGTACAGCACCTTTTCGAGGCTCGGTACCCGGTCCTTGATGGCTTCCACCTTGTCCCAGATGTCGCTGCCCGGAAAGGGCGCCAGCGCCACCAGCACTCGGGTGCCGGCGGCGTTCATGATGCCGGCGATATGCTCGGGCTCCAGCATCGGGTTGATCGGGTTGACCACGCCGGCCGCCTCGCCGCCCCACAGGGTGAAGTGGGTCTGGGGCAGGCTCGGCAGCAGAAAGGACACCACGTCGTCTGAGTCCACGCCGAGGCGGTGAAAGGCGTTGGCAGCCTGCACCACACGGGCAAGAAACTCGGCGTAGGTGTAGCGCTGTCCCTGCTGCTGGGCCGTGGCGTCCATCACGAAGCGCAGCGCGGTGGCGTCGGGTCGGCGCCTGGCGCTGATCTGAATCAGCTCGAGGGTGCTGTCGGGCAGCTCCAGCGAGGCCCAGGGGGTCGCCTCGATGACCTCGATGTCGGCGCGATCGCGAATCGCCGGAAAACGACTAATTCGCTCGAGGTAGGAGGGCAGGGGCGAGGCTGCGGCGGAAGCGGTGTCGATGGTCATCTTGGTTTCTCGAGGCGTCGCGGCGTCAGGACCAGGCGCGACAGCAGCAATCGTAAGTGTTGTTGTTGAACGTGCTAGCGGACCAGCCACTGCATCAGTTTGAGGACCTTGTGGGTGGTGCTGGTGTAGGGCGGTATCAACAGTTTCATGCTGTCGACAGGGCCCTGACGGTAGACCGGGCGCATCTTGGAGAAGGTGATGAAGCCGTCGCGGCCGTGGTAGTGACCCATGCCGCTATCACCCACGCCACCGAACGGCAGGTCATGCTGGCCCACGTGCAACAGTGCATGGTTGACCGAGACGCCGCCCGACTGGATACGCTCGATGTAAAGGTCCACCAGCGCCCTGTCCTGGGAGAACGGATACAGCGCCAGCGGACGAGGACGTGCGTTGATGTAGTCGATGACTTCTTCCGGCTGGCGGTAGGTCTTGACCGGTAGCAGCGGACCGAAGATTTCGCGCTGCATGATCTCCATGTCATCGGTCACGTCCAGCACCAGGTGCGGGGCGAACTTGCGTGTCTCAGGGTTGCTTTGCTGTTGCGACAGGGGAATCACCCGCGCGCCCTTGGCCCTGGCGTCCTCCAGGGTCGCCTCGAGCCGGGCGAAGGAGGCGTCGTCGATGATCGAGGTGTAGTCGGGACTAGAGAGGTCGGGGTAGCGGTGTCCGACGATGCCCTTGGCGGCGTCGACCAGGGCATCCACGCTACCTTCCGGGAGAAACAGGTAGTCCACCGTGGTACAGATCTGGCCGGCGTTGAGCAGCTTGACGAACAGGATTCGCCGAGCGGCCTCGGCCAGGGAGAAGTCCGGGGCGATGATTGCCGGCGCCTTGCCGCCCAGTTCCAGGGTGACCGGGGTCAGGTTGTCGGCGGCGTTGGCCATGACCTTGCGCCCGGTGGCGGTGGACCCGGTGAACACCAGATGGTCGAAGGGCAGGCGGGTGAAGTGAGGCCCCAGCTCGCCGTCGTCGGCGAAGAACTTGAGCTTTTCCTCGGGGAAGTAGTCGGGGCTGAGGTCGATCAGCAGTTGGGCCAGTCGGGGAGAACGATCCGACATCTTGACCAGCGCCCGGTTGCCGGCGGCGAAGATGCCGATCAAGGGGGCGAGGCTCAGGTTCAGCGGAAAGTTCCAGGGCACCAGTACACCGACGACGCCCAGCGGTTGCGGGATAACGCTGTTGCGTGCACCGAAGTAGAGGCTGTGGTCGACCCGCCGGCGCTGGGGCTTCATCCACGACTTCAGGTGCTTGATGGCGTCCTTGATATCGCCGAGCACCACCACGAACTCGCAGAACAGGGTCTCCTCGCGGGAGCGATTGCCGAAGTCGTCGCTGATCGCCTGGACGAACGCCTCCTGGTGGTCCTTGAGCATGTTGGCCAGGGCCTTGAGGTGGCCGATGCGCTCCCGGTAGCTTGGCACCGGCGCCGCCAGATAGGCGCTTCGCTGCTGGTGGAAGGACTGCTCAAGCTGATCGAGGGTGCGGGGATCGGGTGACATCAGGGGGGCATTCATGCGTCGACTCCAGAGGTCGCGGTGGTCGTTGTGGCGGCGTCGCTGGCAATCAGGCCATGCAGGTCGCCGTGGCCGTCCAGCGCCGAGCAGGAGCCCGGCAGGGGCTTGGAAAAGTGGACGCGCGACACCTCGGCGGCCCGTCCTTCATCGAACACAGGCTCCTCGGCCCAGGCGTACTCCGCCAGGGCGAGGATGGTCAGCGAAGGGTTCACCCCCAGGTTGCCGGGAATCAGCGAGCCATCGATGACCCTTAGATTGTGGTAGCCGAAGGCGCGACCGCGATCATCGACGACGCCATCCTCGGCGCTGGTGCCGATGGCGACGCCGCCCATCAGGTGGGCGGTGCTGGGGGCGCCGGAGAGCACTTCGGTGGCCACGTTGCCGGCCTCGCCGCCACCGGCGGCCTCGACGAAGTGACGCGCCGCCTCGTGGGCGATGGGGAAGTAGTTCGACAGCGCCCGGTCATCCTTGTCCTGGTATACCGACCAGCCGGGCTTGAACATGGTGTACCAGGGGCGCTGGCTCTTCAGGTGGACGTAGGTGTCCCTGGTCTGCATCACCAGAAAGATGATCGAGTGTTTCGACTTGCCCACCGGGTTGAGCATCCGCAACGTGGTCAGCGGCTGGCGCAGGATATTGATCAGCATGCTGACCGAGCGAGGCACCTGACCATGGGTATCGGTCAGCGGCACGGCGCTCTGCAGCGCGAAGGTGGCGTCGCCGTAGCGGGGGAAGCGGTTGATCTCGATACGGGTCTCGTCGTCGGGATCGAACATCGAGGTGATGGTCGGGCCGTGGCAGATTTCCTGGGGCTGGCCGCTGGCGTCGGCGAACCTGGCGGTGTTGACGATCAGCGTCTCGGAGTTGGTGCGGACCTCTCGTCCCAGGCGCGATGACAGCCGGGGCAGGGTCTGGTCCTGGTCCCTGGCCTTGAGCAGCAGCGGGATGGTGCCGAATACGCCGGCGGACAGCACCAGGCCCCGGCAGCGCAGCCGGTAGGGCTTCTTGGCGAACCAGGCGGTGGAGGACTGCACCGTGATCTCGTAGCCGGCGCTGCCGTCGCGCTGTCCCTTGGCATCGGGCAGCGCCTCGATGCGCGTGACCTCACTCTCGGCGCGTATTTCCACGCCGTTGCGTTCGGCAAACCACAGGTAGTTCTTGACCAGAGTATTCTTGGCGTTGTGGCGACAGCCCATGGTGCAGCCGCCACAGTATTGACAGCTGTTGCGCTCGGGGCCGTCGCCGTCGAAGTAGGGGTCGCCTCGCTCGGCGCCGCTGGCGTCGTCGGGGTCCTCGGGAAACAGCACCCCGGTATTGACCGTCTGGTAGGTGTGTTCGCGGCCCATGCGCCTTGCGGTTTCCTGCAGCGCTTCGTCGGCGGCGTTCTCGTAGTGGCTCTTGGTGACACCGAGCATGCGCTGGGCCAGGCCGTAGAAGGGCGCCAGGCGTTGCTTCCAGTCGCCATGGACCCGGGTCCAGGACTCGGCGGCAAAGACCTCGTCCTTGGGGATCAGGTGCACATTGGCGTAGACCAGCGAGCCGCCGCCGACGCCGACGCCGTGCAGGGCGGTGATCTTGCGGGTCAGGCTGATCTGCAGATTGCCGGTCAGACCGAGCCTGGGGGCCCACAGGAATTTTTTCAGGTTCCAGGAGTTGTCCGAAAATTCCTCGTCCTTCCAGCGCCGGCCCTTCTCCAGCATCAGCACGCGATGGCCCTTTTCCGAGAGCCTCAGCGCGCTCACCGAGCCACCGAAGCCGGTGCCGATGATGATCTGGTCATAGTCGAAACGGTCGTCTTGGCTGGACGTCATGGACTGGCCCCTCACGCTGTCGTTGTTGTCTACACCGAGCATAGTGAAGGCAGGGCCGGGCGGATTGACCGAAGGCGCGCGCTATTTGACAGATCGCGCAATATCGAGCGTTTCGGTCTTATGCTTTCGTCGCCATTGGGCGGGACTCTCGCCCATGATCCGCTTGAAGCTGCGGGTCAGGGCGCTCAATTGGCTGTAGCCAAGCAGGTCGGCGATCTCGGTCAGGCTCAGTTGGGTGTCGAGCATGTAGACCCGAGCGCTGCGCATGCGCACGCGATCGAGCAACTGCTGGAAGCTCAGGCCGCGCTTGAGCAGGCGGTCCTGGAGGGTACGTGGTGGTACGTCCAGGGCCTGGGCCACGGCCTCCAGGCTGACCTGATCGAGCGGCAGCAGGTTGGTGATGATCCACTCCACCTTGCTTTCGATGTCGTCCCAGCGATGACGGTGCATCAAGGAGTTGATCAGGTGCCGCAGGGCCGGACTGCCTCCGGCGATGGCGTGGTCGAGACAGCTGCGGTCGAACACCAGGGTGTTCTCGGGATGATTGAAGCGCAGCGCCGAGTGCAGTTGCTGGGTGTAGGGTTCGAGGTCTCGTGGCTCCTCGCCGCACAGGTAGACGGCGCGTAGCTTGATCGGCTCGCCGTAGAGAAAGGTGAGGATGTTGTAGGCGCCCATCAAGGTATTGTCGTTGTGCTGGCGCGATGGGGCACTGCGCCCGGGCACACGATAGGTGAAGTGGTAGTAGGCCTGGTCATCGCGCTCCTCGAGACGCACATCGAGCCCTTGCACGTGGCGGCCGATTTCCTCGGCCACGGTGACCATCGCCTCGCGCAGGGTGGCGCACTGCTGGATCAGCAGGCCCACCATGCCCAGCATCGAGATATTCTGGTAGCGCCCCAGCAGCAGGCCGAAGTGGCGACAGCCGCTCATCTGGGCACCCAGTTCGAGCAGGTCGATCTTGGTGGCCACCGGAATCAGGCGGTCCGGCCGGTCGAGGTAGTCCGGCGGCAACGACAGTCGTGCCAGCGCCTGGTCGGCATCGACACCCTGCTCGTCGAGCAGGGTACGGTAGCCGGTCAGGGCCGCGGCACGCACCATGGGCTGCATGGGGGTATCTCCGGGACAGGGTGTGATCAGTATATCGCTCTGTGCGCGGGGCCGCGCTTGGTCAAAAGATATAGATGCCAGGCGTCTAATATGCCGAAGCGGGAGGTGCTGGTATACGCCGGCGGCGCCCCGCAGGGCGCCGCCGATGATGGAGCGAGTGTCGAGCTGCGCCGAAGAGGCGTCCCGGACTCAGCGATAGGTGTCCTTGAAGCGATCGCGCAGCTGATTCTTCTGCACCTTGCCCATGGTATTGCGCGGCAGGCTTTCGACGAAGAATACCCGCTTGGGCTGCTTGTAGCGGGCCAGCTTGTCGCTCAGCGCGGCGATGACGTCGGCCTCCTGGGGCGAGGCGCCTTCGGCGGGCACCACCACCGCGGTCACCCCTTCGCCCAGGTCAGGGTGGGGCAGGCCGATGACCGCGGATTCGGCGACGCCGTCCATCTCGTCGATATGCCCCTCGACCTCCTTGGGGTAGACGTTGTAGCCGCCGGAGATCACCAGATCCTTGTCGCGTCCGACGATCTGCACATAGCCCCGCTCATCGATCTGGGCCAGGTCGCCGGTGATGAAGAAGCCATCTTCCAGCAACTCCTCGGCGGTCTTCTCGGGCATCCGCCAGTAGCCCTGGAACACGTTGGGGCCGCGCACCTCCAGCATGCCGATCTCGCCCTGGGGCAGCGGCGTATGGTCACCCCCCTCTCGGTCGGTGATGCGTACCTCGACGCCGGGCAGCGGCATGCCCACGGTGCCGGCGATGCGATCACCGTCGTAGGGGTTGGAAGTGTTCATGTTGGTTTCGGTCATGCCGTAGCGCTCGAGGATGGCGTGGCCGGTGGCGGCCTCGAAGGCCTCGTGGGTCTCCGCCGTCAGCGGCGCCGACCCCGAGGTGAACAGACGCATGCGGGCGGTGGCCTCGCGGGTCAGGCGGGGATCCTTGAGCAGCCGGGTGTAGAAGGTCGGCACCCCCATCATGGTGGTGCCTTCGGCCATTTCCTCGAAGATGACGTCCGGGTCGAACTTCGCCAGGAAGCGCATGCTGGCGCCGGCCATCAGGATCACGTTGCAGGCCACGAACAGCCCATGGGTATGGAAGATCGGTAGGGCATGGATCAGCCGGTCGTGCTCGTTGAAGCGCCAGGCCTCGACCAGCGACTCGGCGTTGGAACCAAGATTGCGATGGCTCAGCATGGCGCCCTTGGAGCGGCCGGTGGTGCCGGAGGTGTAGAGGATCGCGGCCAGGTCATCCGGCCCGCGCTCGAGCATCTCGGTGACCGGTGTGGCCGCCTCGGCGGCCTCCATCAGGCTACCGTCGGCGGCGGTGCCCAGGGATTCGACTCGGGCGCCACCGCAGGAGGCAGCGACCTCGCGGGCGGCCGTGAGTGAATCCGGGCGGCAGACGAACAGGGCGGGTTCGGCGTCACCGAGGAAGTAGCGAATCTCCTCGCTGGTGTAGCCGGTATTGAGCGGCAGGTAGACTCCGCCGACCTTGAGGCTCGCCAGGTACAGAAGGATCGCCTCGGGGCTCTTGTCGACCTGGACGGCGACCCGGTCACCGGGCCCCACGCCGAGCGCGACCAGCGCCCCGGCGAGCCTGGCCACCGCTTCCAGCGCATCGCTGTAGCGGTAGTCACGGCCTTCGCGGGTGGTGATGAAGGGCGCGTCGCCACGCTCGGTCATGCGCTTTTCAAAGGTGGCAAAGAGGTTGTGATTCATGTGACGGGATCTCCCTTCAAGTGCTTGCGGGCGCGACGACGCTGGTCCCTGACCTGAGACGAGCAGGCCACCTTGCCTTCGGTGGTGTAGCGCTCATGGTTGCCTTCGATGTCGTCGAGCACGTAGAGATAGTTGACCATCAGTGAGCCGAACTGTGACAGCCCCCGGCGAGAGGTATCACCGAGCCAGTTGATGCGGTGCAGTTCGGCGCCATTGCCGAGATGGAAGCGGGCGACGGTATTCAGCGGAAGATTGCGCGCGTTGCGCTCCTTGGTGAGGTAGTGAGCGGCCAGCGGCTTGATCACCTCACCCAGGGCCTTGCTGCGCTCGGGGTCCTCGAGCCAGTCGTCGTGATCGAGCTCGGCCAGCAGGGCGCGGGTGTCGTCGTCGAGGCGACCGCGTTGGTCCTGGCGCTCGGCGTCCAGCCAGGCGCGAAAGCCGGGTACCGGTGACAGGGTGACGAAGTTCTTCAGCCGCGGCAGTTCCGACTTCAGCTCCTTGACCACCTGTTTGATCAGGAAGTTGCCGAAGGAGATGCCGCGCAGGCCGACCTGGCAGTTGCTGATGCCGAAGAAGGCCGCACTGTCGGCGTCTTCGGCCTCGATGGCCTCGTGGTTGGCGTCCAGGATCGGCTGGATGCGCTCGGGCATGCCCCTGGTCAGGGCCACCTCGACGAAGATCAGCGGCTCGTCGCCGATGGCCGGGTGAAAGAAGGCGAAGCAGCGCCGGTCCCGGGCGTCGAGGCGCCTGCGCAGGTCGTTCCAGTCGCAGATCTCGTGCACCGCCTCGTAGCGGATGATCTTCTCCAGTACCGCCGCCGGGGTGTTCCAGTCGATCCGCTTGAGCACCAGAAAGCCACGATTGAACCAGGACGCGAACAGGTGGGCGAAGTCGGCATCGAGCGCCTCCAGCGCCGGGAAGGCCTTGAGCCGGGGCAGCAGGTCCTCGCGCATGCGCACCAGCTCATAGGTGCCGCCGGCGGTAAGGTTGAGCCGGCGCAACAGCTCCTGGCGCTGCGGTTCGCAGGCCTCGAACAGTCGCTGCAGGTCGACATTGCCGCGACTGTCCCGGTAGCACTCGTAGGCGCCGTCGACGGCCTCGGGATCGGCACTGAACTGCTCGGTCAGGCACTGGAAGAAGCGCGTCTTCTCGTCTTCATCGAGGCAGCTGTAGCCGTCCAGGGCCTGGCCGGCCAGGGCGATGCTGGAGGCCTCGCCATCGCTTTCCAGAAGCTTGCGACAGGCGTCGATCACCTGGGTATGTTCCAGCGGCGGGCCATCGCCCCGGCGTCTGAGCAAGGCGTCACGCTGTGTGATACTGGAGAACAGTTCCTGCAGAAAGCTGAAGTTCATCGGGGACATCTCCTCGGGGCTGGGCCAGGTGGGAGCGGGCCTGGTGGCCCGCTGGTCACACGCGTCGGCGTCGGGATCATCCGGCGCTCTCCATGATCAGGTCCGGCAGCCAGGTGGCGATGCCCGGGAAGAAGCACAGCAGCACGATGCCGAGCACCATGCACAGGGCGTAGGGTAGGCTGCCGAGCAGGATGTCCTTGAGCGCGATATCCGGTGCGATCCCCTTGATGATGAACAGGTTAAGGCCCACCGGTGGGGTGATCAGGCCGATCTCCAGGTTGATGGTCAGGATCACCGCGAACCAGTAAGGGTCGAAGTTGGCCGCCAGAATGATCGGCAGCAGGATCGGCGCGGTCATCACGATCACCGCCACCGGCGGCAGGAAGAAACCGGCCACCAGCAAGAAGACGTTGATGATCCCCATCAGTACCCAGCGATTGACCTCCAGTGACGCGATCGCCTCGGCCACCGTCTGGGTGATGAACAGCGACGACAGGGCGTAGGCGAAGATCTCGGCGCAGGCGATGATTAGCATGATCATCACGCTCTCGCGCAGGGCGTCGCGCATGATGGTGGTGAGCGGTTTCACCTGCCACATGCGGTAGACCACGATGGCCAGGGCCAGACACAGGAAGGCCCCGGCGCCGGCCGCCTCCGAGGGCGTGGCGACACCGCCGTAGAGGGCGAACAGGATACCGCTGACCACCACCAGGAAGGGCAGCACCCGCACCAGCGCCTTCATGTTGGTCTCGACGTTCCTGGCGACGGTGTCCTTGAGCTCGCGGGCGGCATCGGCGACGGGGCTGGGGGTGTCATAGCCACCGGCCAGCTTGCACGCGATCAACGTCCAGGCCATGAACAACAGCGCCAGCATGATGCCGGGCAGGGCGCCGGCGATGAACAGCCGTCCGATCGAGGTCTCGGTGGAGATGCCATAGACGATCATGGTGACCGAGGGCGGAATCAGGATGCCCAGGGTGCCGCCGGCGGCGATGCAGCCAGCCGCCACGCCGTCGGGATAGCCGCGCTTGCGCATCTCGGGGATACCCAGCTTGCCGATGGCGGCGCTGGTGGCAGGCGACGAGCCGGACAGGGCGGCGAAGATCGAGCAGGCACCGATATTGGAAATGGCCAGTCCCCCCGGCACCTTGCCGAGCCACAGGTCCAGCGAACGGTAGAGGTCGCGGCCGGTGGGGGAGGAGGCCACGGCAGCACCCATCAGGATGAACATCGGAATCGCGACGAAGCCGAACGACGCCAGGCTGCCGAAGAAGGTCTCGCCGAAGTAGGTCAGCTCGCTGACGCCCCGGTCCATCACCAGGGCGGCGAGCGACACGCCGCCGAGGGCGAAGGCGATGGGCGTGCCGATGGCCATCAGCACGAACAGGGCGGTAACGATAAGGATGCCACTGGTAACTGGATCCATCAGCGTGCTCCTCCCAGTATTTCCGCCAGGTACTGCAGCGCCAGCAGGGTCGAGCCCAGTGCCAGCGGCACCAGCGCCGGCCACAGCGGCGGATTCCATACCGTGCCGGTGGTCCAGCCTCCGTGGTAGGCCTCCAGCAGGTAGAGCCAGGAGCCGTAGGCCAGGGCGATGCAGAAGGCCAGGCCGCACAGCGAGGCGATCAGGTTCATGGCGCACTTGATGCCGCCCTTGAGCGCATCGGGCAGCACCGTGACCGCCACCTGGCCGCCGGTCAGCAGCACATAGGGGGCGCCCAGCAGCATGGCGCCGGTGATCGAGAAGATCGCGAATTCGGTCTGCCAGGTGGTGCTTTCACCGAGCAGGTAGCGCACGAAGATCATGTGGCAGACGGCCAGCACCCCTGCAAAGAGGGCGGCGCCGGCCACCACTGCCATAGCGATGGATAGCCGGTCCATCAGCCGACAGAAAGCGCCCACCGGGCCGGAGGCATGTCGCCGGGAACCGGGGGCTGCGGGTGCAGAGACGTGAGGGGGAGAGTGGGACGGTGTGTGTGACATGGAGCCTCCGAGGTGACACGACAGCGACGAACGACGAGGCGCGGCCAGCGGCCGCGCCCACCTCGGTCTATTCCACCGCCAGGGCGGCGTCGATCAGTGCCTGGCCGTTGTCGACGTTCTCGGCAAAGCTCTTGTAGGCGCTCTCTTTCGCTACCTCGAGCCAGGCGTCGTAGTCTTCCTGGGACATCTGGACCACTTCGACGCCGTTTTCCTCGAACACTTCCACCATGGTCTGGTCGAGCTGGGCGGCCTGCTCGGCGAAGTACGCCTCGGCCTTCTCGCCAGCGTCGATCAGTGCCTGCTGTTGCTCCTCGTTGAGCCCGTTCCAGCTCTGCTCGGAGATCAGGATCGGCTCGTACATGAACCACAGGGCGTTCTCGCCCGGCGCCGTCAGGCAGCTGACCTGCTCGTAGATGCGATAGGAGACGAAGGAACCCGACGAGGTGTTGGCGCCGTCGAGCACGCCGGTCTGCATGGCGGTGTAGATCTCCGACGAAGGCATCGAGGCGATGGAGGCGCCGGCGGTGGCCAGCATCTCGTCGAACGCCGGGCCAGCCGCGCGCATGGTCTGTCCCTGCACCGTGTCGGGCGAGGTGATGCACTGCTGGTTGGAGGCGAAGCCGCCGGCCAGCCAGGCGTCGGCCAGCACCCGGGCGCCGGCGTCCTCGATCACCTGCTTGATCATGTCCATGAACTCGGAGTCGTTGAGGCGCTGGGCACGCTCGTGATTGCGCACCAGACCCGGCATCAGGGTGGCCGAGAATTCGGGGTGGCGGCCGCTGGCGTAGTCCAGCGGCAGCGAGGTCATGTCCAGGCGGCCGCGTACCAGCGCGCCCCACTGCTCCTTGGCCTTGAACAGCGACTGACCGGGATAGACCTGCAGGGCCAGGTCGACGTCGGCGGCTTCGACCTCCTTGGCCATCAACTGGACCATTTCGTCGCGCACGTCGCCCTGGCCACCGGGAAACTGGTGGGACACGCGCAGGGTGGTCTCGGCGCTGGCAATGGACGCGCTGGCGGTGGCGATGGCGGCGACGGCGAGAGTGAGAGCTTGGCGTTTCATGGTGACTCCTCGAGGCGTTGTTGTTGTGATGATTGTTGTAGTGGGTGTTGTAGCGAGCGTGATGATCAGTGTTGTGGTGGTGGGATAAACGCGCCGAGGTCGGCGCGGGGGATAGAGGTCAAACATTTTTTATCTGCTATGATGTATACATCAATAGCCAGCATGTATATTCCTGTCAATTCGTAGGGCTTAGACCATGGTGGAGTGAGGGCGCCGAGGGGTCAGTCGCATCAGGACAGGATATGCTGGAACGATTCGAGTTCAGCCAAGGGACAGCCAGGGGACAGCCATATGAGCAAGAAGCCCTCCAACGCCCAGCGTCTGCGGGACTCTCTCGAGGACGACATCATCAATGGTCGGCGCACGCCGGGTGAGCGACTGGACCCCGAAGAGCTGTGCAGGACCTACCAGGTATCGCGTACCCCGGTGCGCGAGGCCATCCAGCAGCTGGTGGCCAGTGGCCTGGTGACCGTCTACCCCAAGAAGGGCACCTTTGTCGCCAGGCTAGGGCTCGAGCGACTGATCGAGATGTTCGAGGTGATGGCCGAACTCGAGGGCATGTGCGGTCGACTGGCGGCGCGGAGAATCTCAGCCGATGAACTCAAGGCCTTGCGCGACGCCTTCGAAGGATGTCGCCGCGCCGGCGAGACCGGTGACAGCGACGACTACTACTACGAGAACGAAGCCTTCCACAGCGTCATCTATCAGGCCAGCCACAACGCCTTCCTGGCCGAAGAGGCCCAGACCCTCAAGCAGCGGCTCAAGCCCTATCGACGCCTGCAATTGCAGGTGCGTTCACGCATGCAGAGCTCGCTCGATGAACACCGTGAGGTGCTCCAGGCGATCGAAGCCGGTGATGCCGAGAGCGCCGAGCGCATCCTGCGTGACCACGTGCTGATCCAGGGCGAGCGCTTCAGCGACTTTGTCTCCAGCGTGCGCAAGCTGGAGGAGGGTGGGGGCGAGTTGCGACGCGCCACTGCCTCGAACTAGCCGGGCTCTGCCGTACCGGGATGGTGGTGTCGCAAGCAATGTCGCTTGACGACCACCACAGGCAGGGCCGAGGGTAGTCGGCATCCCACTTGCCAGCCTGAGGTAGCAGCCCATGTTTCCTGCCTTTTCCGGGCGCTATGCGTCCCTGCCCGATCGTATGCGCGCCGAGATGGCGCCCACCCCTGTGGCGGCGCCGCATCTGCTGGCCTTCAATCGTCCGCTGGCCGAGGCGCTGGGTTTCGACCTTGACGCCTTCGACGCGACCCGTGCCGCCGAGGTGCTCGGTGGCAACGCCGTGCCCGATGGAGCGACGCCGATCGCCGCGGCCTACGCAGGGCATCAGTTCGGCAACTTCGTGCCACAGCTCGGCGATGGTCGGGCGATCCTGCTGGGCGAGCTAGCCCATCGAGACGGCGGCCTGCGTGAGGTCCAGCTAAAGGGCGCCGGACGCACGCCCTTTTCCCGCGGCGGTGATGGTCGCGCGCCGATCGGACCGGTGCTGCGCGAGTATCTGGTGTCAGAAGCCATGGCCGCACTGGGGGTGCCCACCACCCGGGCGCTGGCGGCGGTGGCCAGCGGCGAGCAGGTGGTGCGCCAGATGGTGGAGCCCGGGGCGGTACTGACCCGGGTAGCCTCGAGCCATGTGCGGGTCGGCACCTTTCAGTATTTTGCCGCCCGCCGTGACAGCGAGGCGCTGTCGCTGCTGGTGGACTTCTGCATCGAGCGACACTACCCCGAGCTGGCCGACTTGCCCGAGGCCGAGCGCGCGCTGGCGCTGGTCGAGGCGGTGGTCGAGCGCCAGGCCAGCCTGGTCGCCCAGTGGAAGGGGCTCGGCTTTATTCATGGGGTAATGAACACCGACAACTGCGCGATCTCGGGGGAGACCATCGACTATGGTCCCTGCGCCTTCATGGACGCCTTCCACCCGCACAGGGTGTTCAGCTCCATCGATGAGCGCGGCCGCTACGCCTGGGACAACCAGCCGGCCATCGCCCAGTGGAACCTGGCGCGCCTGGCCGAGACGCTGCTGCCGCTGATCAGTGACGATCAGGAGCGAGCGGTGGCGCTGGCCACCGAGGCCATCGAGGCCTTCGCCGAGTGCCATGACGCCGCCTGGACGGCGGTGCTGCGTGCCAAGCTGGGACTCGGGGCTGATGACTCGCAAGGCCAGCCGGAAAGCCGCTCGACCGATGGTCAGGGGGGCCAGGTGGCAGACGAGGACCTGGCCCTGGGCGAGGACTTCCTCAAGGCCATGGAAGAGGGCAACGCCGACTTCACCCTGAGCTTTGCCCATCTGCCACGGGCGCTGGCCGGCGATGAGGCAGCGCTTGCCGAGGGCTTCGAGCGCAGTGGCAGGCTCGAGGCCTGGCTGCCGCGCTGGCGCGAGCGTCTGGCCCGTGAAGGCGTCGCCGACGAGGTCGTCGGCGCGCGCCTGGCGGCGGCCAACCCCCAGGTGATACCGCGCAATCATCTGGTCGAGAAGGCCATTCGCGCCGCCATCGATGACGACGACCTGAGCGTATTCGAGACGCTGCTCGCCGCCGTGACCCGGCCCTACCAGACCCCGGACGATACCAGCCTGCTGGCCCCGCCCGGGCGCGACGAGCGAGTGCTCAGAACCTTCTGCGGTACCTGAGGGGCCCCACCGGCGCCGCGGCCGCCGGTGGGCTGCTTGCCAGCAGGGCTTACGCCGACAGAACTTTCGCCAGCACGGCTCGCGCCGGCTACTGCGGTGCCTGGCTGGCCTGCAGGGTGCGCGTCAGCAGTGCCCGCAGGGCGGCCGGGCGCACCGGCTTGAGCAGCAGCTGGTAGCCGCCGCGGCGGACCTCTTCGGCCACCTCCTCGGTGCGGTCGGCGGTGATCACGATACCGGGCACCGCGCCGGTCAGGCGCTCCCCCAGGGCGTCCAGCGCCATCAGGCCGGTGACCTCGTTGTCCAGGTGATAGTCGGCGAGGATGGCGTCGGGGTCGTCGTCCAGATGGCGCAGCACCGACTTGGCGCCACCGATGGAGGTGGCGGTGAACACCTCGCAGCCCCAGCCCGACAGCATCGCCTTCATGCCCTCGAGGATCAGCGACTCGTTGTCGATGCACAGGATGCGCTTGCCGTCGAGCTTGCTGGCGACCTTGCGCGCAGGCCGGGAGTCCGTGTCCTCGGCCGGGGCCTTCGCCTCGACCCTGGGCACGCTGACCGAGAATACCGTGCCCACGCCGACCCAGGAGCGCACCCGGATGGGGTGGTCGAGCACCCGGCTCATGCGGTCGGCGATGGACAGGCCGAGGCCCAGTCCCTTCTCGCTTTCCTTGTGGCGCGAGGCCTGATCCAGGCGACGAAACTCCTGGAAGATCTCGGCCTGCTTGGCCTCGGGGATGCCGGGGCCGCTATCCCATACCTCGATCAGCAGGCGCTCGCCGCGCCGTCGAATGCCCAGCAGCACCCGGCCTTCCTGGGTGTAGCGGATGGCGTTGGACAGGAAGTTCTGAATGATTCGGCGCAGCATCTGGCTGTCGCTGTCCACCCACAGGGCCGACCCCACCACCTTGAGATCCAGGCCGCGATCTTCGGCCATCACCGCAAACTGGGCCTGCAGCGGGCGCAGGATGTCGGTCAGCGCAAAATGGCTGCGTCTGGGGGTCAGCGCGCCGGCGTCCAGCTTGGAGATATCCAGCAGGGTGCCGAGCAGCTCTTCGGCGGACTGCAGCGAACTGTCGATATGGCCGATGGTGCGCTTCATGTCCTCGGCGCCCATGTCCTGGGACAGCGCCGAGGTAAACAGCCGCGCCGCGTTGAGTGGCTGCAGCAGGTCATGGCTGGCTGCGGCCAGGAAGCGCGTCTTGGAGGCGTTGGCGTCCTCGGCCACCTGCTTGGCCTGGCGCAGGGCCTGCTCGGCTTCGGCGCGCACCCGGTTCTCCTGGCGCAGCGCGGCGTTGGCTTCGGACAGGGCCAGGGTGCGCGAGCGTACCCGCTCCTCCAGGGTCTCGTTGGTTTCCTTGAGGGCGATCTCGGCCCGCCGGCGCTCGGTAATGTCCTGATAGAGCGCGAAGAAGCCGAGGATCGCGCCGCTGTCGCCGAAGTGCGGAGTATAGGTCACCAGCATGTAGCGCAGGCCTTCGTTGGTGATCTCGAGCGACACCTCGAAGCTGACCCTTTCGCCACTCAGGGTGCGCTGAATCCAGGGAATGCGCTCCTCGGCCATGGTCTCCGGAATCACCTGGGTCACCTTCTTGCCGATGACCTCGTTGCGGTTGATGTTGAAGGCCTGCTCGTAGGCACGGTTGGTAAAGAGGTAGCGACACTCCCGGTCGAAGTAGGCGATCAGCGCCGGCACGTTGTCGGTATAGATGCGGATATTGTTTTCCGAGCGGATCAGCGCTTCTTCGGTGCGTTTCTGCTGGGTGATGTCCTGATAGGTGTAGACGAAGCCGCCACCGGGCATGGGGTTGCCCTGGACCTCCAGCACGCTGCCGTCCTGGCGATATCGCACGTAGCGGTGGGGCTGGCCCTCGCGGATGTTGTCGAGCAGCAATTCCACGTGCTCTTCCGGGTCGCCGGGGCCGTACTCGCCGTTATGGGCGTTGTAGCGGAAGATGCGGTCGATCGGCGCGCCGACACGGATCAGGTGGTCAGGGAAGCGGAACAGCTCCAGATAACGCTGGTTCCACACCACCAGGCGCAGGTTCTGATCCACCACGCTGATGCCCTGGTTGATGTTCTCGATGGTGGCCTGGAGCAGGGCGCGATTGAACTCCAGCACCTGGGAGGCCTCATCGACGATGGAGATGACGTCGGAGATGCCGATGCCACGCCCCTGCAGCGCCGAGTTGACGACGATCCGCGCCGACGAGGCGCCCAGCACCGAGGCCAGAAAGCGCTCGGTGAACTGGATCACGTCGATGGACGCTCGGGCACTGTCTTCCAGCGCCTTGCCGTTGCGCCGGGCGTAGTCCGAGAAGGCGCGGTCGACCTGGCCGGCGCTGAGGAAGCGCTGGCACAGCACCTTCAGGTCGCCGACCGTGGTAGCCCCGGTCCAGGGGCGATTGACCGAGGTCTGGCGGGTCTCGACGCTGTCGACGAACAGCGACGCCTGAATCCGTTCCACCACCCGCTGAGGGGTTACCTGGGAGACAAAGATGTAGGCCACCAGGTTGACCCCCAGCGACAGCATCACGCCGTGGGTAAAGCTGTCACCCACGTGCAGGCCGAACAGCGAGGTCGGTGACAGCCAGGCGATCCCCAGCGGCCCACCCTGGAGCCAGCCGGAGGGCAATACTCCGGCGTTGATCATCGCTGGCAACAGCAGGGTGTAGGCCCAGATGGCGAAGCCCGCGTTCATGCCGACGATGACCCCCAGGCGATTGCCGCGCTTCCAGTAGAGCCCGCCGATCAGCGCCGGGGCGAACTGGGCGGCGGCGGCAAAGGACAGCATGCCGATGGAGGCCAGCGAGGTGAATTCGCCGATCAGCTGATAGAAGCCATAGGCCATGGCCAGGATCACGGCGATGGTAATGCGCCGTGCCCGCAGGACCAGGCGGCCGTAGTCGCGGGCCTTGGTGTCGAACCAGCGCATGCGGAACAGCGCCGGGATGACGATCTCGTTGGAGATCATGATCGAGACCGCCACGGCGGCGACGATGACCATGCCGGTGGCGGCGGAGAAGCCGCCGATAAAGGTCAGCAGGGCCAGCCAGCTCTGGTTGGCGGCCATCGGCAGCGACAGCACATAGGTATCGGGTGATACGTCGGTGCCGGCGAAGATGGTCAGGCCGGCGGCGGCCAGCGGCAACACGAAGAAGGCGAACAGCACCAGGTACAGCGGGAACATCCAGCGCGCGCGGGCGGCGTCGTCGCGGTGGGTGTTCTCCACCACGGTGACGTGAAACTGACGCGGCAGACACAGGATCGCCAGCATGGCCAGCAGGGTCTGGGCCCAGAAGCTCTGGCCGAAGTCCTGCTGGGCCAGTTGCCGCTGCAGCTGCAGGTGGGTGTCGGCCCGGGTCATCAGGTCCTGCAGGCCATCGAACATGCCCCAGGTGACGTAGGCGCCGAGGATCAGGAAGGCCACCAGCTTGACCAGCGACTCGAAGGCCACCGCGTGGATCAGGCCCTCGTGGTGCTCGGTGGCGTCGGTATGGCGGGTACCGAACAGGATGGCGAAGATCGCCATGACGATGGCCACATAGAAAGCGGTGTCACCGAACAGCGGCGCCTGGGTGATGTCGGAGGCGTCGGTGAGCACGGCAAAGGACGTGGACACTGCCTTCAACTGCAGGGCGATGTAGGGCAGGGTGCCGATCAGCGCGACCAGGCTGGCGAAGGCCGCCAGAGACTGGGTCTTGCCGTAGCGAGAGGCGATGAAGTCGGCGATCGAGGTGACGTTCTGGTGCTTGGCGACCCGCACCATCTTGGCCAGTACCGGCCAGAACAATAGAAGCGTCAGTACCGGACCGACGAAGATGCTGGCGAACGACCAGCCGGAGGTCGCCGCCTGGCCCACGGCGCCGTGGAAGGTCCAGGAGGTGCAGTAGATCGCCAGCGCCAGGCTGTAGACCAGCGGGCGGCGATGGCTGGCCCCCAGGTGGCGTGCACGACGATCGCCGCGCCAGGCGATGGCGAACAGCACGGCGATGTAGAGCAGTGAAACAGCGATCAATAGCCAACCGGCAAACATGGGCACCTCCTCGACGTCAGCGGCCATTCTAGGGCATTGGCGGCCTGCTCGGCAGGGGCGCAGCGTGGTTGCCTCGATTCGGGCGCCTGAAGTGCGAAGCATTGACGGAATTTTGCGCCATCAAGGGAAAGGCATTGCCTGGTCTCAAGGCCTTGAATCGCGACTAAGGTGGATTGCACCTTTGTAGTGATAGACCATCGGCTAATATTCCAGGAATACTTGTAACTTACTGAAATGCTTTGTTTAATAGTTTTCTTGGTGCAGTGCATTTATGCTTTTCGACTAAAGTTATCGTTCCAGGAAAGGCCATTTTGTCTAGTCTGCTTCTCGAGCCTTTGTGTCGTCTTTGCGGCGGCATTTGGCGATCAAACCACTTCTTGAGGGTAGCCTTATGCTAGACAAGAGCGCACAGGCCTACTGGAAACGAAACATACGAACCATCCTCGGCTGTCTGGCCGTATGGTTCATCGTCTCCTATGGCTTCGGCATTCTGCTGGTGGATGTACTCAACAATATCCAGTTCTTTGGCTTCAAGCTCGGCTTCTGGTTTGCACAGCAGGGATCCATCTACACCTTTATCGTGCTGATCATTTTCTATGCCTGGAAGATGAACAAGCTCGATGAAGAGTACGACGTCCACGAACAGTGACACCCGCAAAATAACGTCAATGAACGGGAATTGATTCCATGGATGTACAACTACTTACCTATATATTTGTAGGGGCGTCCTTCGCGCTCTACATCGGTATCGCGATCTGGTCGCGTGCCGGGTCTACCAAGGATTTCTACGTCGCCGGCGGCGGCGTCCACCCTGCCGCCAATGGCATGGCTACCGCGGCAGACTGGATGTCGGCGGCCTCTTTCATCTCCATGGCGGGCCTTATCGCCTATCTGGGTTACGACGCCTCGGTCTACCTGATGGGCTGGACCGGTGGCTACGTCATGCTGGCCATGCTGCTGGCGCCTTACCTGCGCAAGTTCGGCAAGTTTACGGTGCCGGACTTTATCGGTGACCGTTACTACTCGAATATCGCCCGTACCGTGGCGGTCATCTGCGTTATTTTCGTGTCCTTTACCTATGTCGCCGGTCAGATGCGCGGCGTCGGTATCGTCTTCGCCCGTTTCCTCGAAGTCGAGGTCAATCTGGGCGTGGTCATCGGCATGGTCATCGTGTTCTTCTACGCGGTGCTCGGTGGCATGAAGGGCATCACCTACACCCAGGTGGCTCAGTACTGCGTGCTGATCACCGCCTTCATCGTGCCGGCGGTGTTCCTGTCGATCATGATGACCGGCCACGTGCTGCCGCAGACCGGGCTCGGTGCCACCTTCGTCGATGCCGCCGGCAACGACAGCGGCCAGTACATTCTCGATCGTCTCGACGGTCTGCTGACGGATCTGGGCATCACGCCCTACACCGACGGCAGCCAGCCGATGATCAACGTGTTCTTTATCACCGCCGCCCTGATGTGCGGTACCGCGGGTCTGCCCCACGTCATCGTGCGCTTCTTCACCGTGCCGCGGGTGCGTGACGCCCGGGTCAGCGCCGGCTGGGCGCTGGTGTTCATCGCACTGCTCTACACCACCGCTCCGGCGGTCGGCGTGTTCGCCCGCACCAACATCATCGAGACGGTACACGAGACCAGCTACGAAGAGGCACCGGCCTGGTTCAAGAGCTGGGAAGGCGTGGGCCTGATCGGTTGGCTCGACAAGAACGACGACGGTCGGGTGCAGATGGGGCCGGGCGCGCCGTTCGAGGGCAAGCCGACCTTCGAAAGCGGCCCGCTGGAAGAGGAAACTCCCGGCGAGCACGGGCAGCGGGTGGTGACCAATACGCCTACCGACAGCCCCAACGAGGTCTATATCGATCGTGACATCATCGTGCTGGCCAACCCCGAGATCGGCGGCCTGCCGGCCTGGGTGATCGCCTTGATGGCCGCCGGTGGCGTGGCCGCGGCGCTGTCCACTGCAGCCGGTCTGTTGCTGGTGATCTCGGCGGCGGTGTCCCATGACCTGATCAAGAAGCAGATCAATCCGAACCTCAGCGAGAAGGGGGAGCTGCTGGCGGCGCGTAGTGCTGCTGCGGTGGCGGTGGTGGTGGCCGGCTACTTCGGCATCAACCCGCCGGGCTTCGTGGCCCAGGTGGTGGCCTTTGCCTTCGGTCTTGCTGCCTCGTCCTTCTTCCCGGCGATCCTGCTTGGCATCTTCGACAAGCGCATGAACCGCGAAGGGGCCATCGTCGGCATGGTGCTGGGTCTGAGCTTCACCTTCATCTACATCGTCTACACCAAGTTCATCAACACCGATCCTTCGATCTGGTGGTTCGGCATCTCGCCGGAGGGTATCGGTACCCTCGGCATGATCCTCCACTTCATCGTGGCCTTCGTGGTCTCGCGGGCAACCGCGGCACCGCCGGAGCACATCCAGGAACTGGTGGAGAACGTGCGTGTGCCGAGAGGCGCGGGGGAGGCCCACGCTCACTAGAGCGGGCCATCAGGCAGGGGCGTCGGCCCACCATCCGTCGCCCCCTGCCAGACGACAACACTCCCCGACCCCGGCCTCGCCGGGGTCGGTCATGGAGCAGACATGATCGACATCGACTTCACTCATCCACCGTTTTCATTGCTAGACGAGGCCGAGCGCGAGCGGGTCCTGGGCGGGCTGGATATCGCCTACTACGGGCGGGATGACGTGATCCTCGATGCAGGGCAGTCCGGCGAGTTCGTCTTTGTGATCCACAAGGGCGAAGTCGCCGAACTGGACCCGGCCGAGGGCCCCGCCGCGGGGCGCATCGGCCACTACACCGGGGGCGATCTGTTCGGTGCCATCAGCGTGATCAACGGCCAGAGCCGTTACCGCTTCGTCGCCGAAGAAGAAAGCCTGTGTTATCTGATGCCGCACACCTTGTTTCTGTCGCTGTGCGAGAACAACGCCGCCTTCTCGGACTACTTTCACCAGCGCCTGATCAGCAAGACGCGCTTGCTGGCCGAACGTCGCGCCGAGGGCGGGGTCACCCTGGCCGGATTCATGCTCGCCCGGGTGAACGAGTGCATGCGTGAACCGCTCAAGGTCGGCTCGACGACATGCATTCGCGACGCCGTGCTGACCCTCAAGGACAAGGGCGCCGACAGCCTGCTGGTCGAGACGCCCGATGGTCCTGGCATGCTGACCAAGACCGACCTGCTCGAGGCCCTGGTGCTGGAGGGGTGCGACGGTGATGCCGAGGTCGGTGGTATCGCTCATCTGTCGCTGGTGACGGTGGATGAAAGCCAGTACCTGTTCGAGGCACTGATCGAGATGACCCGCCACAAGGTGGCCAGGGTGGTGGTGCTTCAGGGCCAGCGGCTGATCGGTGTCGTGGAGCTGACCGATGTGCTCAGCTTCTTTTCCAGCCGCAGCTACGTGGTCAGCCTGCAGGTCGAGCAGGCGACGACCCTGGCCTCGCTCAGCGAAGCAAGTCAGCGTGCGCCGGAGCTGGTCGAGGCGCTGATGGCCCAAGGGGTACGCATGCGCTTCGCCATGGGCATGCTGTCGGCGCTCAATGGGCGCATCATCAGCAAGGCCTGGCACTTCTCGATGCCGTCCCCTCAGCGCGAGCGCGCCTGTCTGCTGGTGCTCGGCAGCGAAGGGCGCGGCGAGCAGATCCTGAAGACCGACCAGGACAATGCGCTGATCCTGGCCGATGACCAGCAGTGGGACGAGCTCAGCGCAGATACCGCGCGGTTCACCAGCGTGCTCGACGATCTGGGCTATCCTCGCTGCCCGGGCAACATCATGGTCTCCAACCCCCAGTGGGTCGGCACCCTTGCGCAATGGCGCGCGCGCATCCGTCGCTGGGTCAGCGAACCCGACGGAGAAAGCCTGATGCGTCTGGCGGTGCTTGCCGACGCCTCGGGGGTGGCCGGTGACTTTGCCCTGGTGGACCGACTCCACGACGTGCTGGTCGAAGAAACACGGGGCAATGAACTGTTGCTGACCCATCTGGCGAGGGGAGTGTTGCGGTTCTCGACGCCCTTGACCCTGTTTGGAACGCTGAAGAAGCCCGAGCACGGCGTCGACATCAAGAAGGGTGGCATCTTTCCCATCGTCCACGGTGTTCGCACCATGGCGCTGGAGTGCGGGCTGCGCGAGACCTCGACCCACGACCGGCTGGCGGCGCTGGCGTCACTCGGGCGCATCGAGCGAGTGGTGGCGGAGGATCTCGGCGAGGCGTTGTCGCTGTTCTGTGAGCTTCGGCTTCGGGCGCAGCTGGCCTACCGGCGCGACGATGCCCGGGCCACGGACGCCCCGGACAGGGTGGTGGTGCAGTCGCTCAATTCACTGGAGCGGGACTTGCTGCGCGAGGCGCTGCACCTGGTCAAGGAGTTCAAGGCCAGCCTGTCCCACCGCTATCACCTGGAGTATGCATGAGTGTCGAGGCAGCCCCCCAGGGCAAGCTGCCTTGGCGTCAATGGTTTCGCTTGGGAGAGTACCCGATGCTGAGAGCGATCAGGCGTGTGGCCGACAGGCGTCGGCAGGCCGATGGCGATTTCGCCTGGCTGTTCAATCCCTATACCGGCGATGAGCTGGTGTCCCTGGACTGCGAAACCACCGGTCTGGATACCCGTCATGCGGAGCTGGTGTCCATCGCTGCGGTGCGCATCCGTGACGATCGCGTCTTGACCAGCGAGTCGCTGGACCTGCGGCTCGCGCGTCCTGCCAGTCTGAGTGGTGACTCCATCTGCATCCATCGCCTGCGAGGGGTCGACCTGGAAGGCGGCCTCGAGGTACGCGAGGCCTTGACGACGCTGCTGGAATTTATCGGCAATCGCCCATTGGTCGGCTGGTGTATCGACTTCGACCTGGCCATGCTGGATCGCTACCTGAAGGCGGAGTTTGGCTTCTCGCTGCCCAACGCCACCATCGACGTGGCCCAGCAGTACCGCAAGCGGCTGCGCCGAAGTCACCCGGAAATCGAGGTGCAGCCGACCTTTGAACAATTGGCAGAGCGACTTGGAGTCCCGATCATGGGACGCCATACGGCCCTGGGCGACGCCGTCACCACGGCGCTGATGCATCTGCGCCTGGAGAGCGGGGCACTCACGGCGCCATCGCGCTGACCCGTTGCCGTCATCCGCGCTGACCCGTTGCCGTCATCCGCGCTGACCCGGTGCCGCCCGCACCGGCAACCATTCACCTGCAAGGAGATCCTGTCATGAGTCTGCACGCCATGTTGACCCTTCTCGAGCCCACGCTGCTGGCGCTGGGCCTGGTCTCGGTGCTGGTGGCCTACCTCCAGTACTATCGCCGTACCCGGGACCTGTGGGGCATGGTCAAGTTCTGGGAGAAGCGCCTGACCCTGACCGTGCGCGAGTTTGGCTGGCAACGTGCCGGCATCCTGCTGCTGTTGCTGGGCGTGGTGGTGCGCTATCTGCTGGCGCTGAACGTCGTCTAGGGCCTGGCTGACAGGCACTTGCGTTCTTCGACTTGCCAGGCCAGACCAGGCCACGACGCGCAAGGGCGCCACTACGGCGGTGTCGTCCTTGGCGGTTTCCGATGAGCTGCCGACGAAAAGCCCCACCCTTATTGTCCTCGCCGGGGTGAGTGGTCGCTGACCTCTTCGCCACTAAAGCGTCCGGATGGTAGACTGGCGCCTCTTTCATTTTCAGCCGTGATGTCCCGCTCCCATGTCGCCACAGTCCGCCTCCGCCACCCTGTTCGATCCCCGTACCCCCGAGGATGACCATCTCTCGATCGATGCCGGCGTCAGCCCGGCCGACCCTGCTGCGGATGGCGATCAGACGGAAGCCCAAGTTCAGGCCAAGGCACGGCGTGAGTTCAACAAGCTGCAGAAGCGCCTGCGCCGCCAGGCCGGTAACGCCATCATCGACTACGGCATGATCCAGGAAGGCGACAAGATCATGGTGTGTCTGTCTGGTGGCAAGGACAGCTACACCATGCTCGAGATCCTGCGCAGCCTTCAGCGCAACGCGCCGGTCAACTTCTCGCTGGTGGCGGTGAATCTGGATCAGAAGCAGCCGGGCTTTCCGGAGCATGTGCTGCCGAACTATCTGGACAGCATCGGCGTGGACTACCACATCCTCGAGCGCGACACCTATTCGGTGGTGAAGGAGAAGACGCCGGAGGGCAAGACCACCTGCGCGCTCTGCTCACGCCTGCGGCGCGGCTCTCTCTATGGCTTCGCCGAGGAGATCGGGGCGACCAAGATCGCCCTGGGCCACCACCGCGAGGACATTCTCGAGACGCTGTTTCTGAACATGTTCTTCGGTGGCAGCCTCAAGGCGATGCCGCCCAAGCTGCTCTCCGACGACGGCAAGAACATCGTCATCCGCCCGCTGGCGTACTGCCGCGAGGCCGATATCCAGGCCTACAGCGAGGCGATGGAGTTCCCGATCATCCCGTGCAACCTGTGTGGTTCCCAGCCCAACCTGCAGCGCCAGGTGGTCAAGGAGATGCTGGCCGAGTGGGAGGTCAAGCATCCCGGGCGCCTCGAGAGCATGTTCAAGGCGGTGACCAATGTGGCGCCGTCGCAGCTGGCGGATCGGCAACTGTTCGACTTCGAGGGGCTGGAGGCCGTACAGGCCGAACGCCAGGCCCGGCGCATCGACGTGGTGGATGCCGGCTGATCTCGCCAACAGCGAATGTGCATGACGCCATGACAGCAAAAGAGGCCGCATCTCCGGATGCGGCCTCTTTCTTGTCACACGCCATCTATTACGCTTTGCTTTCCAGATCCTGGGTACCGGGCGCTGCTGGCCAAGCCCGGCACACTGCCGCCAGGCCCGCTCAGGTAACTTCGGTGTCGGCCAGGGTCGACAACGCGGTCAGGTCGAGGATATTGACCTCACGTCCCGATACCGCCACCAGATCCTGCTGCTGGAAACGCCCGAGGATACGGCTGACCGTTTCCACCGCCAGCCCCAGGTGATTGCCGATGTCGGCGCGGGACATGGACAGGCGGAAGCTGAACGGTGAATAGCCGCGGCGGCGGAAGCGGTCAGACAGGCCGAGGAAGAAGCAGGCCAGGCGCTGATCGGCGGTCTTGCGTGACAGCAGCTGCATCATCCGGCGGTCCTCTCGCAGCTCCTTGCTCAGGGTGCGGAACAGCTGGGCACGCAGCTCCGGTAGGGTCTGGGTCAGCGCATCGAGGCGGTCGAAGGGAATCTCGCACACCGTGGTGGTCTCCAGCGCCACCACGCTGCCGGGATAGCGGCCGTCGTCGATGCCATCCAGGCCAACCAGTTCACTGGGCAGGAAGAAGTTGGTCAACTGAGCTTCGCCGCTGCCTTCGGTGGTGATCTGCTTGAGACTCCCCGATCGGACCGCGAAGACGCTGGTGAAGCGATCTCCCTGCTCGACCAATCGTGTACCTTTCTTGATCGGCGGGTGACGACGGATGATGGAATCGAAGCGCTCGAGGTCGGCGGTCTCCAGCGACAGCGGAAGGCACAAGGAACTCAGGCTGCAGGACTCACAGCGAGTCTCATGCAGCATGGGACGCCGCCGATCTTGGGCCGTAGGACTCATTCGCAGCTCCTGTGGATCTGGGATCGATATTGACTGGGCCATGGGGAGAACAGACGTCGCCCGTACAGCACGTTGATGGCACTATTCTACACCCTCAGATCAGCTAAAAGTGGCGTCTACCTCTTTAGGATTAATAACTTAGAGGTAGGATGCGTCATTGATGCAGCCCAGTCCAAAGTTGCCAGACGGCAAAGGCGATGATCATGCCAGCGGCGACAAGGCGTGTTGCCCGATGCGCCAGCAGGGCCTGCATTTGTCTGGCGGCGAGGCCCGTCACCACCAGCGCCGGAAGCGTGCCAAGACCGAAGCTCGCCATCAGCAGTGCGCCCTCGAGGGGCTCGGCCCGTGCCAGGCTCCAGGCCAGCATCGAGTACACCAAGCCACAGGGCAGCCAGCCCCAGATGGCGCCCAGCGCCACCGCCTGGGGCAGACGCACCACCGGCAACAGGCGTCTGCCTGCGGGTTCCAGGTACCTCCAGAGGTGACGTCCCTGTGCCTCGACGTGACGCAGGCCTTTCCATAGATCGGCAATGTAAAGCGCCATCAGGATCAACATCAGGCTGGCGACGATCTGCATCAGGCCACGCAGGGTCGGCGAAAGGCCGATCACCGAACCCAGGGTGGCAACCAGAGCGCCCGCCACACAGTAGCTGGTGATACGACCTACATTGTAGCCGAGCACAAGTGTGCTCACCCGCCAAGGTTGACGCATGCTGGGGGGGATGGCAAAGGTCAGAGCGCTCATGATGCCGCCGCACATGCCAATACAGTGTGCACCACCGAGCAGGCCAAACACGAAGGCCGCCATCATGGGAGGCAGTTCCAGGCCGGTAGGGTTCACTCAGGCCCTCTGGACGATGGATCACGATCGGATGTCTGCGCAGGCGTTTCGGAAGAGGAAGCGCCGTCATCGGCACCGCGAGTGTCGTCCTCATCCTCGAACAGGATGCGATAGGCGGGGCCTTCGAGGTCCTCGAACTGGTCGTTGCGCACCGCCCAGAAGAAGGCCCAGACCGCCAGGCCCAGCAGGATCAACGACAAGGGTATCAACAGGTAAAGGATGCTCATGGGCCGGGGCTTGCGGTGACGGGTGAAGGCGTCGCGGTCCGCCTGGTGCGTCCACGTCGCAGACGCAGGGCATTGCCGATGACCAGCAACGAGCTGAGTGACATGCCGATGGCGGCAAGCCATGGGGGCACGAAGCCCAGCGCCGCTGCGGGCAGCGCCACGACATTGTAGAGCACCGACCAGGACAGATTCTGGCGAATGATGCGACGGGTCTGACCGGCCACCTCGATGGCTTCGACGATACCCGTGAGCGGTTCGCCCAGCAATACCAGATCGGCGCGGGTGCGGGTGAGGTCGCTGGCCCCGGCCATGGCGATGGCAAGGTCGGCGCCGGCCAGTACCGGCACGTCATTGATGCCATCACCGACCATGGCCACCTTTTCACCCTGTGCCTGTCGCGCCTTCAAGTGCCCGAGCTTGTCCTCGGGGGTGGCCTCGCCACGCCACTGATCGACGCCCAGCGTGCGGGCAAGCTGGCCGACGTTGACTGCGCGGTCGCCCGACAGGATCTCGATGGCAAGCCCCCGATGGGCGAGGGCGGCGAGGGTCTCGGCGGCGTCGTCACGGGGCTGATCGTCGAGCTTGAACCAGGCCTGGGGCTTGCCTTCGCTGGCCAGCAGCAACCAAAGCCCTGCGCCAGGGAGCTCAGGAACGGGTCGGCCCAGGCAGGCAAAATGCGGCTGGCCCAGTCGCCAGCGCCGGCCGTCGATCACGCCTTCCACGCCCTGCCCCGGGTGATTGCGCAGTTCGCTGGCCTGGCAGCTGGCGTCGCGCCAGGCAGCGAAGGCGCGGGCGATGGGGTGCTCCGAGCCGGTCTCCAGTGCCGCCGCCAGTGCCAGATGCCGGCGCTTGGCGGCAGCGTCCATCTCGCCATTGTTGGCGCTTCCTTCGTCGTCGCTCAGCGGCCGGTGTTCGGCGAGTTGCATACGCCCCCGGGTCAGGGTGCCGGTCTTGTCGAAGACGACGCGATCGAGGCCGGCCAGGGTCTCCAGCGCATCGGCTCGGGTCACCAGTACCCCGGCACGTCTCAGCCGGCCGTGGGCCACGGTCAGGGCGGTGGGGGTCGCCAGCGCCAGGGCGCAGGGGCAGGTCACCACCAGTACCGACAGGGTGATCCACAGGCTGCGGCTAGGGTCGATCAGGCTCCAGACCAGCGCCACCAGGGCGGTGATGACCAGCAGGTTCAACACGAAGCGATGGGCCACCTGCTCGGCCAGGCGGGCGATACGTGGACGATGGGCGAAGGCACGGTCGGTGAGATCGAGAATGCCGGCGGCGCGGGTATCGTCGCCGACGCGGGTGACCATCACTTCGATCGGGCTGTCCATGCACAGGGTACCTGCGTGCACGGTATCTCCCTGGCGACGCAGGCAGGGCAGCGATTCGCCGGTCAGCAGCGACTCGTCGATCTGGGCCAGGCCCGAGGTAAGGGTGCCATCTGCAGGAATCTGGGCGCCGGGGCTGACCCGAACCCGGTCACCAGGCGCCAGCTGACTGGCAGGGATGACGCGTTCATCGCCCTGCTCGTCGAGGCGCACCGCGGCACTCGGCAGCGCGCTGGCCAGGGCATTGCCGCTGCGGCCGTAGTGGGTACGGGCGCGAGACTCCAGGTAGCGTCCGAACAGCAGGAAGAAGGTGAACATGCTGACCGAGTCGAAGTAGCGGTCCCCGGAGTCGCTCACGACCGACCAGGTGCTGGCGACGAAGGCACCACCGATGGCCAGCGCCACCGGCACATCCATGCCCAGCACGCGGGTTCGCAGATCGCGCAGGGCGCCGACGAAGAAGGGTTGGGCCGAGTACAGTACCACCGGAGTGGTCAGCGCCAGCGATAGCCAGGCAAACAGACGCTCGAACTCGGTGCTGAGATCACCGCCGTCGACGTAGTGCGGGATGGAAAACATCAGCACCTGCATCATGCCGACGGCCGCCACGATCAGGCGCCTTATCATCTGGCGCGACTGTTGCTTGAGCCGCTGCTGAGCCTGGTCCGGCTCGTAGGGCTGGGAGGGATAGCCGATGGCAGCCATCTCGGCCAGCAGGCGCGACAGCGACAGGCGTTCGGGATCCCAGCGCACCTGAAGGCGATGCTGGGAAAGATTGACAGCGCAGCTCTCCAGGCCGTCGAGGGCATTCAGGCGGTGTTCGATCAGCCAGGCGCAGGCGGCGCAGGTGATGCCATCCACCGCCAGGGTCGCTACCTTGGTGTCGCCATCCTGACGCACGAAACGATCCTGCAGGCCCGGATCGTCGAATACCTGATAGCGGGCCTCGTCGGCGGGTGTCGGCGATGGGCGCTCCGGCAGGGCGGTGCGAAAGCGATAGTAGCTGTCCAGGCCGCCGCCGACGATGGCCTGGGCCACCGCCTCGCAGCCCGGGCAGCACAGCGGATGGCGCTGGCCATCCAGGGTGATCGACCAGGGTGCTGTGGCCTCCACCGGGGCGCCACAGTGGTAGCACGAGGCCGCCATCAGAGTCCCGGTGTCAGGCGCACGGAGGTCTCCCGCGGGAACTCTGCCTCGCCGGTCAGGCGCCATTCAGGCTGTCCTGACGCGCCTTCTGCGTGGGGCTGCAGCTGAAGGTACCAGCGATAGCGCAGATTGCGGTCGAGGGTGCCGACATAGTGGCCTGCACGGGTGTGGGTCAGCACCAGTGCCCGGTCGCGGGCGCCATCGGTGGGGAACTTCAGCGCCAGATCCAGCCGCTCTGGGCGTTCGTCGCCATCGAGTGTTACCACCACGTCGCCGGTGGTGGCGTCGATGCGCAGCTCGGCCGCCAGCCCCAGCGCCTCGGCACGTTGCTGCTTTTCGAGCTGGACGTTGATGGCCAGACCTTCCTTGTAGTAATCGTCCGGCACCGAACCGTCGAAGTAGCGGATCGAGAAGGCCAGGTAGACCATGCTGAAGGTGACCGACGACAGCAGCAGGGCGATCAGGAACCAGGGCCAGAACTGCTTGTACCAGGGCGGCACCTGGGGATCGGACAGGGACATCAGGGGGTAACTCCTATAAAGCGGCTTTCACGTTCGATGGCCACGGACGGATCGTCCTCGGCGAGGACGCGAACGCTGATATCGGCACTGCGTTGTTCCATCTGATCAGGATTCACGCTCAAGGTCATCACCAGTTGGCGGGACTGGTTGGCGGGAACCTCGATGGCGGTGGTGTCGCTCTCGAGACCCTCGATGCCGGCTACCTCGATCACGTAGCGATGAGGGCGGTTGTCGAGGTTACGCACGGTCATGGCGTAGGAGTTGGCGATGCGTCCATCGGTCAGTGTCTGGTAGAGCCGAGCGCGATCGCGCTCCACATCCACATCCAGCGGTGTGCGGTCGGCGATGGTCCAGACGAACAAGCCGATCATCACCACCAGGGCGACCAGATAGCCGATCAGTCGAGGCCTCAACAGGTGGGTCTTGTTGCCGTCGAGGGCGTGCTCGGTGGTGTAACGCACCAGACCACGGGGGTAGCCCATCTTGTCCATTACGCTGTCGCAGGCGTCGATGCAGGCGGCGCAGGTGATGCACTGGTACTGCAGACCGTCGCGGATATCGATGCCGGTCGGGCAGACCTGAACACAGAGGTCGCAGTCGATGCAGTGGCCAAGGCCCTGCTCTGCCGGGTCGGCGTTGCGCTTGCGCGGGCCGCGAGGCTCCCCGCGGTGGTAGTCGTAGGACACGATCAGGGTGTCGCGATCGAACATCACCGACTGGAAGCGGGCGTAGGGGCACATGTACAGGCAGACCTGCTCGCGCAGCCAGCCGGCGTTCAGGTAGGTGAAGACGATAAAGAAGCCGACCCAGAAATAGGACCAGCCGCTGGCCGAGAGGGTGGCAAGATCCAGCACCAGGCCACCGATCGGGGTGAAGTAGCCGACGAAGGTGATGCCGGTGGCCGCCGAGATGATCAGCCAGATGGCGTGCTTGGCGCTCTTGCGCCAGGCCTTGTCGGCGTCCCAGGAGCGCTTGTCGAGCTTGATGCGACGATTGCGCGGCCCCTCGATGCGGTGCTCGACCCAGATGAACAGGAAGGTCCAGACGCTCTGGGGACAGGTGTAACCGCACCAGACACGGCCGGCAAAGACGGTGATGAAGAACAGGCCGAAGGCGCAGATGATCAGAAGCCAGGACAGCAGCACGAATTCCTGGGGGTAGAAGGTGGCGGCGAAGATATGAAATTCGCGCCCCGGCAGATCAAACCAGACCGCCGGTCGATCACCCCAGGGAATCCAGGGCAGCAGCAGAAAACCGAGCATCAGCGCCCAGTTGGCGACCCGACGGACACGCTGGAACACGCCTTTGATCTCGCGTACGTAGATATGCCGGCGGCTCTCGTACATGCTCTGGCTGTCGGGGGAATGGTGCGACACCGCAGGGTCGGTGACGTCGTGGGCAGGGATCTTGTCGCTCATGGCAGACTCACATCGCGTCGATGGGGCCGAAGCCCCAGTCTAGCGATTGACGGGTAGGTGGGTGGCGAGTGCGGCCA